>PFDW01000020.1 GCA_002793835.1 Candidatus Portnoybacteria bacterium CG10_big_fil_rev_8_21_14_0_10_36_7
GCCGCTCGCTAACGCTCGCCAGCCAGCCAAAAAGTTTTCTTCACATTTTTTGATTTGCGCGCGCCGATTTTTTTCTTCTAAAAGGAAAAGAAAACCTTTTTGCTGGCTTCTGCTCCTGACAGAGCAGGCGGCGGGTGCGGCTTCCTTTTGTATTCGCTCCGGCATGGCGGAATTCCCCCAAATCCCCTTCCTTTTTGCCCGCCTGCTTGGGCTTCGCCCTGAAATTTTTTTGTGGGCTACGAAATCAAGGGGTGGCGGGTGGGTTTAAGTTAATTAGTTTACTTTACGACAATGCTTTTATTGTCGCAACCAGCTTGTCTTTATTTAGTCCGCCAACCGAAAACAGTTCGCCGTTTACAATAATTCCTGGCGAAGACATCACGTCGTATTCCTGCACCATTTTTTGCCCTTCATCCGAGAGCATATCAATATACTCAATTTCCACATCGGGAAAATTGGGTTTGATGTCTTCTTCCAAAATTTTCTTTGCCGAGGCGCAATGACTGCACCCGGGCGTTGATAATTCTTGTATTTTGACTTTACTCATAGGATTGTAAAAAATTATCCAGCAAATTGTTCGCCTTGTCCCAATAGCCGCCATTTATCGCGTCGTCAAGCTCCTTTTGGAAAAACGGCTCAAGCTCTACGCCGCGTTCCTGTAGTTTTTGTGCCAGCAAATTGAGCTTTTGCTCAATTTCCAGAGGGATTTTTTCTGCCTGTTCGTTCTGTGTACTGCCGGTATATTTATTATCATTCAAAATTTTTGCCGGATACGCTTGGAAAATGGAAGCGGCAACAATCTGCTCCTTGCTGATTTTTCGGGATCATAAATTACCCAGCCAGAATCAGTGCGCGGGTCGGCGTCCGCCTGCACTACACCCGACAAGCCCATCACGGAATTGACCACACTTGAACGACAGCCGACGCAAAACATGTTTTTGATTTCCAGATCAGCTTTGCGCAGATTTGCTTGTGTTACGTCCGCACCGATAGAATTGTTGTTGCTTCCACCGCTAAACAAGAGTACGCCGCCAATGAGTGCTCCGCCGAGGATGATTGTCAGTGGAATAAGAAAATTTTTGCTCATACTAATTTCAGTATATTAAAATTTTAACATATAGTCAAAAATTACATGCCGAGAAAAACAAAGATACCAAACATGTAAATGCTCGTTGCTATGAGAATTGCGCCAGCAATTTTTTTCATTGCCCCCGCTTTGCCTATCATCGTGTGGAAAATAGTCTGTTTGCCAAGCCCGACAAGAATTGTTGCACCAATAAGAAAGAACGCTTGGAAAAGCGCAAAAATAGCAAAGCTCGCAATACTTTCAAAAAATTGCCCTCCAACAAATGGAAAGAAAACAAGCGGCAGAAATATAGGCAAGAAACACGAGAGGCCGCCCGTGCCATAGACAACACCGAAGCCAAGCAAACTTGCGATATGGGATCTGCCGGCGCTTGCCTTACTTACGGAATCCTTAAAGCGGGAAATAAAATCAAACTCAAGCGATTTGCCGCGCAAAAGCATAATGCCCAAAATCAAAATAAGTGCGGCAATAGCAAGTTTTAATTGCGGCGCGTAGGTTGCAAGAAATGTTCCTGCTGTCGCGAAAGCCAGTCCGAGCACAAGGTAAAAACCAACAACACCAAGAGAAGCAATCGTGCCGAGTCTTGCGCTTTTGCCAACGGACAGATTTTGATTTTCTGTATTCAGGTCGAGGTAAAACGACATATACGCGGGCAGTACCGCCAGAGAACAAGGACCAAAATTGACCATAATGCCGGCCAGCGCGGCAAACGCGAAAAGTCCGAGCGTGGAAAAAACGGCGATATTGTTCGCTTGCGGCACCACATAGCCGTAAAAAACCTTCCAGCCGAAAATCGTGGCGACGGCAAAAATTACGATAAGCGCGACTACCCAAATGATAATCTGTTGTGTTTTATTTTTATCCATAAGTGTTTCAGTTATTTAGCCACAGGACACTTCGTATCCGAGTATTCGCAAATAACACAGCAATGTTTGCTCTCTTTCGACACCGAAATAATTTTTTGGCATTTCTCGCACTTGTGAAATGCCAAACAGCCGTTTTGCGGAATTTCTACTTGTTGTATGTGCCCGCAGTGCGGACAGGTTAAATTTGCTTTTTCCATACCATTATTCGTTAGTGTGTTCATGCTCGACTTCAACGCCGGGCGGGTGGGCATGGTCTGTTTCCACGCCGTGTCCATGCTTTGTTTCAATTACGCCCGCAAAAGAAAGAAGTCCGAGAATTACTAAAAGCAAGGAAACAATCACGCTTGTAGCAGAAGCTCGTTTTTTCTTCAGCCAATTCCAAGCAATAGAAAGCAATATAACACCAATCCACGTCAGCCAACCGATCCATGTTGGGCCGTCAAATGCGCCGGCCGCAATTGGATGGTTGGGCGTTTCTGCGAGAGCGGGGGCAATGTTTAAGACAAACTGATTCCAACTTACGTGAAAAATTGAATCCTCCCACCAGCGCATACCCCACAGGCCGTATGTAAGAATAAATGCGCCGGCCACCACTAACGACCAGCCCATAATTTTGTCAATATTCGCTTTGCGTGAGGCAACCCATTTCGTGGCGTTCATGCCGAGAAGCGCCAATATTACAATCGCCAAAATCGGCACCGCGCGACCGAGGCCGTGAACGAAGCCGAGTCCAGCGCCAACGCCAACAGAACCAAGTCCAGCGATATAGGTAAGGATGACGTAAAAAGCAGGATTAGGACAACCAACACCTGCGTTGCCAAGCAGTACCCCCATACCCAACGCTTTTGCGTAATCGCCTCGCTTTTGCAACCAACTTGGCGAGGCGCCAGCAAATTCAGGCGGACTAAATCTAATAAAGCGCAGTTCCGACCAGCCAAAAAGAATGGCGATTGTTCCTGCAAAAAGGAACATATACCGCGTGAAATTATCCAAACCAAAATATCCGCCAAGTTGTGAAACGACAACGCCATATATCGCGAGTGTGATTGAAATACCAAGTCCAAACAAAAGCGCCATGGTGAATCCTTTGGCCGGTGACTTGCCGAGCGTGAGCGGCACAATCACAAAAACGAGTGGAAGTGTGCAGGGCAGAAATATCATCGAAAGCCCAGCCGCGAATGTAAGAAGCACGCCGACCGATTGCCCGCTTGTTGTAGCCAACCAAAAAAGTCCGGCACCAATGCCGACAAATAAAGCAATGCCGATGATTGCTAAAATTACGCGCGCCGATTGTTGGGATTGATTATTCATGGCAATTTTTGCAAACTTTTGAGCAGTACTTATCCACATGCTTATCTATAATTTTCAAAAGCGGCTCAATTGTTTCTTTGTTAAGCGAATAGTAGCGATACAGCCCTTTGCGCTCGACATGGACGAACTGGCAACTTATGAGCCGTTTTAGATTGTGGGAAATAGTACTTTGTTTGAATGGGAGTTTTTCCGTAAGCTCTGTTACATTCATCGGCTTTGTGCGCAAAGCATGTATAATCTCAAGCCGTGTTTTGTTGCCCAAAGTATGGAAAAATATTTTGTATGGTGATTTTGCCATATTGTAAAAACTTGATATACTAAAAGTATAGATAATGAATTCTTTTATGTCAAACACCAAAGGAAGTTCCCCGTTGCCCGCGCACTGGGAGGGTGGGGCAAGGGCAACTATAAAAATGATAGCCCCGCAAAAAAATTTCAGGGCGAAGCCCAAGCAGGCGGGCAAAAAGGAAGGGGATTTGGGGGAAGGAATTTTTGCCCGCCTGCTTTTGAGTGGAGGCATGGCGGAAGGGGGGGGTTGGGGGGAAATTCCGTCATGCCGAGGCGCGAAGCGCCGAGGCAACATCTTTCAATTTCGCTGAATGTGAAACTTGGCGGAGAGGGGGAGATTCGAACTCCCGATACCTTACGGTATATCCGCTTTCCAAGCGGGCGCACTAGGCCTCTATGCGACCTCTCCACATATTAATTTTTTGAAAGAATTCCCTCCTTTATAAGACTTAATTTATTTTTCACGTTTAGCTTATTATTTATTTATAATCTAAATTCACCATGCATATTGTTCTAGAAGCTGGATCTGGTGGCGATTCTTGTACCATGATTGGTATGCCTGGCTTGCAGGAATCCATTGTTATAGTATCTGGCTCAAGTGACCAATATAATACAGGTCCATTTTTTATGCTTAAACTAGGGTAAACAACAGAGGTATAGTCAGGGAAATTAGACTGATACCAATATCCAATTGCACCATTTCTACCACCTGGAGGATCTGACAATGAACTATTTAAATATTGGGAGAGTAAATCTTTTGTACTCGTTGACTCATCAATAGAATAAGTTCCGCCAAAAGGATCTCGGCAAAATGGCAAAATACACCAAAGCGCACCTTCTAGTACCGGCATTAAATTATCTGCATTTATCAACGCAAACGCATTGATCAGTTGTCTGATGTCCGCATTTCGTTTCGCATTTCGTGACCTTATTCGTTGCTTATTTATGCTCACACCAACTATAGAGGCCAACAATGCGATAATAAAAATTACAACCAATAATTCAATAAGCGTAAACCCATCCCGTTTATTAACGCCCGTTGGCATGTTATTCAGTAAAGTTATTTAAACAATTATATTATACAAAAAACCGCTTATTTTATCAAGCGGTTTTTGGTGTGCTCTAATTTTTTAGTTTAAAATTATTTCCTTGCTAGCTTTGCATTCTGCTCCTCGATGATACGTGAATAAACTTTTTCATAGTTATTAACCATTACCTGAAGTCGAAAAAATTGTTCCACTCTATCACGGCAAGCTCTACGGTCAACCCTATCGATTTTTTTGACTGCTTTTACCATGGAATCGATATTTTTAACAATATAACCTGTCAAAGAATCCTTAATAATCTCTGGGACAGATCCTCTTTTAAATGCAACAACTGGAGTGCCACAAGACATTGCCTCTATCATTACCATCCCAAAAGGTTCTTCCCAAAGTACAGGAAAAAGCAATGCTCTCGCGCTTTTAAGATAGTTAATTTTTGTTTGATGATCGGGCTCGCCAACATATTTAATATTTTTTCCATCTATGTGCGGTTCTATTTGCTTATGCCAATAACCTTCTTTAGTAAATGATTTTCCTGCTATAATTAACGGCAACCCAGTTGCTTTAGCGACCTCAATAGCAATATGAGCACCTTTATCCTCTGTAACCCTACCCATAAATAATAAGTGGCTACCGATATTTGGATTAAAAGTGTATTTCATTGTATTTACTCCGTGGTAAATATTGGCCGCCCAATTCAATTCTGGGAGCTGTTTACGCTGAGCTAAACTGATAGAAATGAAATAAGCCTTATTGATATAGTTTCTTAAAACTTCAACTAATTCTGGCAATAGTGGGCTATGGAAAGTATGTACTGTTGGAGTGCTGACCAGTGGAGCATAGAAAGCAGTAGACAAGTTAAAGTGACTATGGATTATATCGAAAGTCCCCTTAGTTGATTCCTCGTAACAACGAGAAATAAGTAAATGCATCAAACGGGCCCGCATCATATCATCTATTCCTTCAGCACCCATAGTCCCTGTATCGGTAACATACTCTAATTTTGCAGACGTTTCTGAATTTTTTGTTGCATATAAGGTAACGTCATGACCCTTTTCCACTAAACCCTTAGTTAAAAGCCCAACTAAGTGATAAATAGCCAGTGATGCTTTAGGAGGAATGGAATAATAATTTGAAGCTAGTTGAGCAATTCTCATATGTTTATAATATTATTTTTTACTGTATTCCGCAATCGCTTCTTTAGCGACTGATAAATACTCCTTAAAAGCTTTATTAGCTCTATGATTTTTTTTAATCCAAGCGGTTACTTCCTTTGGGACATTTTGATTCGCGACTTCGATAATCATGTCAGTCGTTTGCTTGATATTCTTAAAATCAATTATCCATTTGCTTATCCCCGTCTTTCTGTACCACTCGACATGCCCAACATTTGGACTAATTAATGCTGGAGTGCCGACTATCATTGATTCTAAAACCGTATTTGGCGAGACATCAAAGAATGACGGCATAATTAATAAATCTAATTCTTTATAATATTTTATTAATTCTGATGAAGACATTTGACCGAATACATTCACGACCTTCCTGTATTTTTCCTTCATTTTAAAATTTATTTGTGTATTAGGAATCATCGTCACCGAATAATATTTTATAGGCAAAGAATGTGCTTGCGCATATTCGGCTAACTTTAATATGGCTGGATGATTTTTTATACGATCCCACCGGCCGACTGTGCCAACTTTAATTGACGCCTTCTGTTCGCTAGTAGAATTAACCTTAGCCTTTACTCGAGTATACGCCTCGGCAAGTGGTAAATAAATAACTTTTCCATGAAATTCTTTTCTTCCGAAAACATTTTCTCTCAAAAAATCTCGAGTCGTTTCATTCAAAAATATATTCCATATGTCTCCACCGCAATAATCTTTTTCAATCCAACTATAAATTTGAGCAATCTTTTTATCAATTACATTGCGATACATATGTACTTCTCGATTCATAACCCCTGCGTGTACCATGACCAATGGGATACCAACTCGTCTAGCCGCCTCTCTAACAAACCAAACATGCCACGAAGGCATGCCGTTTATCAATACTACTTCCACTTTATCTCGCTCTATAATCTCAATAATTCTTTTTATAATTGCTTCTGATAGTCGAGAGACACTAATGTCCTCTAAAGAGTCGATTTTTTTTATTGAATTATATAGTTTTGTAGAGTCACCTTGTATATAATAATATTGAAATCCAAGAGGCGCGGTCTTTTTCACCGCTCTCTTATTGAATGTCGCTGATAACCCTGGCTTGAATCTTATAACGAGACCATACATATGAGTGTCCGGCTCTTTCGCTACATAACCATAAAAGTCTTTTATCTGTCGGCTTATTCCGCCAGTTACCACTTTCTTATTTTTAGTTAATCCAATAGGGAAAGTTACTAATATATTCATATTTCTCATAAAAAAACGAACTGTAAATATTCGTTTCGCAATTAGGCTAAATTTTATACAATTGTATTATAGACTATATAATGGAGTATGTAAACCTAAAACCGCCGGCTAGAGCAGGCGGTTTTAAAATACTAAGCCTTTATTTTACAGTTTAAGGCTGTTTAGTAGTCCATCCCCATGCCACCCATACCTGGATTCATCGGGGGCATTGGGTCTTTCTTCTCTGGTTTTTCAGTAACCACGGCTTCAGTGGTCAAAAACATTGTGCCAGCTGAAACGGCATTTTCTAATGCAGAACGAACAACTTTTGTAGGATCAATAATCCCCGCTTTTATTAAGTCTTCGTAAATCATATCCTTGGCATTAAAGCCAAGGATACCTCCTTTACGTCGTACCTCTTCTACGACTACCGCGCCATCCAAACCAGCATTTTGAGCAATTTGTCTTAATGGTTCCTCTATCGCCCGTCTTAGAATATTTATTCCCACTTGCTCTTCGCCTTCAAAATTCAAATCATCAAGAGCTTTTTGCGAGCGAATTAATGCTACGCCACCTCCTGGTACAATTCCTTCGGCAACTGCAGCGCGAGTTGCATGCAACGCATCTTCAATTTTATCTTTTTTGGCTTTCATCTCAACCTCGGTAGCAGCACCGATTTTTAATACGCCGACTCCACCCGACAATTTAGCTAATCTTTCTTGTAATTTTTCTTTATCAAAATCGGAATCTGATTTCTCATATTCTTTTCTGATTTGAGAAACACGGGCATCAATTTCATTTTTCTTGCCTTTCCCTTCAATTATTGTTGTTGTTTCTTTGCTTGAAATAACTTTTCTGGCACGACCTAGCATTTTTAGTTCAGCATTTTCTAATTTGATGCCAACTTCCTCAGAAATCACCTGCCCACCTGTTAAAACTGCAATGTCTTTTAGCATTTCTTTTCTCCTATCTCCAAATCCCGGAGCTTTGAGAGCCAATGTATGGAAGACTCCTCGTAATTTATTAACAACCAAAGTCGCCAATGCATCACCTTCAACATCTTCACAAATAATAACCAGTTCTTTTTTGCTACTTTGAGATAATTTTTCCAAAATAGGTAAAATTTCCGCTAAAGCTGAGATTTTCTTATCGGTTATTAAGATATAAGGGTCCGAATAAACCGCTTCTAGCCGTGAGGTATCGGTAATCATATAATGCGAAATATAACCTTTATCAAATTGCATACCCTTAACCACTTCCTTTTGGATACCAAAAGTCTGTGATTCCTCAACTGTTATGACGCCATCTTTACCAACTGCTTCCATTATTTCCGCTATCATATTGCCAATCTCTTCATTGGCCGCTGATATGGTGGCTACTTGTGCAATCTCATCTTTGCCAGCCACTGGCTTGGATAATTTCTTTATGTTACTCACAACTGCATTTAAACCCTTTTGAATTCCTTTATTGATATTTAGTGGGTTGGCTCCTGCGGCAACATTTTTTAGTCCTTCGGTAATTATAGCTTGTGCTAATACAGTTGCAGTTGTTGTGCCGTCCCCAGCCACGTCATTGGTTTTTGAAGCGACTTCTTTTACCAACTCCGCACCAATATTTTCAAATTTATCTTCAAGCTCAATTTCTTTAGCGATAGAAACTCCGTCATTAGTAATATGAGGGGCACCATAACCTTTATCCAAAACGACATTTCTGCCTTTAGGGCCTAAAGTTACTTTAACGGTGTTGGCCAAGGCATCCACACCTTTTTTCATTTTAGAACGAGCCTCCTCATTAAATTTAATTATTTTTGCCATAGTTTTGATTATTGAATATTAATTTTATTATTCTAAAATCGCTAATATATCTTCTTCACGGGCGATTAAATATTCCTTGCCGTCTAACTTAATTTCATTTGGGCCATATTTCGAAAATATCACCACATCGCCCTTTTTTACGCTAACTGGGATCAATTTTCCGTCTTTACCCATCTTACCAACTCCCACTGAAACAACTTTACCTTGTTCTGGTCTTTCTTGGTTTACCGAACTTGGTAAAATAATACCTGACTTAGTTTTTTCTTCGGCTTTCAAGGGTTCTATAACTACCCTATCAGCCAATGGTCTGATTTTTGGCATATTTTTATTTTTAATTTATAATAATTAAATATATAAAATTAGCACTCCAATGTCAAGAGTGCTAAATTATATACTTGCGTTATTTTGCTAATTAGTGTATAATAATATGGTACTTTTAAAACCTAAATAAAGGAGATTGCTATGTTTAGAACGCAATACATAATTGATGAGCTAAGAAGATTGCTCATGCAGGATTCGTGGAAATTTGTCACGGAAAGGAATAAGGATGTAACAAGAGCATCAATAACCTTCAAAAATGAACCCGCTATACTTGTATCCAATTATGATGACGACCTAGTATCAATAACTATTGAAAACCCACCCTCTAATAAAAGATTTGCCTTCTATTACTCACAGGGAGATATTCAACCTGATGCAAGTATCATAGCTACAGAAATGAAGCGCTTAATTGATGATTATTTTTATCAAAAAGCGCAACAATCTAACGAAAAAATAACTACACAATAAAAAAGAGCCCGTATTAAATGCGGGCTCAAATTTTTTTTATTTCGCGAGATAGAGATTCCCGACCAAGTCGAGAATCTCGACAACCTTTTTACAAAGTTGCCCAATTAACTGCTCCTGAGTAATTTGATCTTTCTTTGCTTCAGGAATTGTGGCTTCTTTATATGGGAGAGCGTTCTCAATGTCTTTCTTCCCCACCGTTGCATCATAATCTTGGCTCCCAAAAGCCAAGATGACGTTAGCTCTACTGACTCCTTTTTCCGTCAAGCCAACAAATCCCTTAGGCGAGCGAAAATCCTTCTGCAACAATCCTGCTTTGCAAAGATTAAGAATTATCATTTGCAAACTTAAAACGGTTGTACCCGTTCCGCGAACCATAATATCCGTTAGAATATTTCTCTGCATCCTCAAGTCTTTTGTTATTCCAAGCGAGACAAACATCGCCTTACTTTTTTCTCTCGGACCAAAGGTACTAATTATTTTAACAACTTCTTCAACATCATTGACATTATTATATTACTTTTTTAATTACTTTATCAAGCCTAGAGACAAAAAACAAGCCGGGAATTTTACCCGGCTTTTACTCAAACTAATTTGTCTTTTGGAGGTACATATTGCCTAGCACCTTGATGGCCAGCGAACAAATAAACACTGGGAAGCAAAGTGCTTTCGATGTGAATTTGTCCACCTTATTACTAAGATAGGCAAATAGAACTATAACAATGAAAGTGTAAGTCATAGTCGCCACACCTATAACGCCTCCCCAAAGAACAAAGAAGGCGACCAGATTTACTACCAGAGAGCACCAAATCATTAATTTTATTTTTTTCATTTCCCCTCCGTTATTGTAAGGTTATTTCTGTCTCACAAGACGCATAGATACTAGTTGCACCCAAACTCTTGACTAACTTTGATAAACATTTCGGGCAACTACCCATGTGCATGGAAAGCTGATTATGATGATTTTTCGTTAATAACATATCTTCCGGTTTTCTTAAAGAAAAAGATGTTACTTTTTCCCAAACTGTCTCGCCGTAGCATACGCCAACATACTGAATCATTGCCTCTGACGGATGTCCACTCAACAATGGTTTAAATAAACCACTGTAGATAGACATATTTTTTGTACGGGCATCAAACTTAAGATACACATACTGAGGCAACAAGCTCCATCTATACTGCCATTTTGCTATTACGCTTTCTATGATAATGAATATACCAATCCGCCACATAATTGCGTCTCCTTAATATAGGTTTAAATTGACAAATAGCTTATCTGTTAATTATATCACTTTTTAACTCTCTTGTCAAGCACTCATAAGTACTTTCCTGTGTACGATTTTTTATTCTTTTTAATACTTTC
>PFDW01000055.1:0-1167 GCA_002793835.1 Candidatus Portnoybacteria bacterium CG10_big_fil_rev_8_21_14_0_10_36_7
CACTTTTGGAATATTTAGGTTAGTTGTATATGGCATATTATACCACATAGTATATACTTAGAGTGATGCAAAGGGGCTGAACCAATACCTTAAATTCTATTCCAAAGCTTAATTATTTTTTCCAAAAAACACTTCATTAGGGGTTAAATAATTTAGTCGCTTTCTCGGACGATTATTGATGAGACCGCATGCCTCATCAATATCCTCTTGGGTGATCATAGCAAACGCTGATTTTTTAGGAAAGAATTGACGGAGTAAGCCATTGGCATTTTCATTTGTTCCTCGTTCCCATGAATGATATGCGTTGGCAAAAAATATTTTAATACCAGTTTTTTTCTCAGTCATCTCATATTCGGAAAATGTCGTGCCATTGTCATAGGTTGCGGTGTATTTTTTATTTTTAGGTATTTTAACAAATCGTTCAATAGTTTTGTTTTTAGTCTCTTTGGATGTGGAGTGCTCTAATTTGTCAGCGAGCAATAACCCACTTTTGCGTTCAACATGTGTTAGAATTTGTTTTGTCCGTTCTTTACCGATAATTGTGTCTCCTTCCCAGTCTCCGATCCGCTCTCTTTTTTCCACTATAACCGGTCGTTGGTCGATTCTCTTCTTTTTTAGCTCTTCCCGTTGTTTTATGCGTATTCTAGTGCCATAGCGACGCCGGTATTTACCCTTTTGGCACCTTAGATATTTAACTAAATCTTTTCTCTCTGTGTAGATAAATTTGTAAATACTGTCTTTGCCAATCTGCCGATTCTTGTCGTCCGACCATTTTCTTTTCAATCGGCCAGCGATTTGTTCTGGCGCCCAGTATTTTTTTGTTTTTTTAATTATATAATTTCTCAACCATTTATTATTTTCAATTTTTCTAAATCTTTGGTTAGCCATTATTCTTCTTTGCTTTGTATTTACTTTAGCAATGCTGGCGTCATAGCCAATCTTGGTAGTTGCTGGATTTCTTTTCAGCTCCTGTGAGATGGCGGATGGACTTTTGCACAATAGTTCGGCTATCTTGTTTTGTTTTAAATCCGCCCTGAGCAGAGCGGATAGCTCATTCCTTTGGGATGAGCTAATATGTTTATAGGACATCTTTGTTTTGGTTAATAATTAGTAGACTTAATTATTTTACCTTAACTTAGGTGTCCTTTTGGATTAATTCAGCTTGGG
>PFDW01000055.1:1231-3188 GCA_002793835.1 Candidatus Portnoybacteria bacterium CG10_big_fil_rev_8_21_14_0_10_36_7
GATATAAATATTTGATGTTCTTTTTCAATGGTACACCTGTGGTTCATCAAATAGGGGGATAATTGATCATGGGACATTGTGACATGGTTTTAGTCAAAGATTCAGAGGGAGATGGCTATTTTACCTATTCTACTGTTGGAGAATTGAAACAGATCTGCCAGAATGTAATTGTACGTGATACTGCTTCTCGTTTCACGTGTCCAAACAGAGTTTTTGTAAGAGGATCGGGTGTCAACCCAGGATGGTTATCTAAAACCTGTCTGTGTTGGGTTGATCTCGATGCCACTGCAAAAGAGAACGGTTTCACCTGCAAGAAACACGATTTGGGCGTGGAGTTTGTCCGAGAAAGCTAAGTACTTTCTTGGGCGCATAATGCACGTCCAAGGTACCGAAATTCACGGCGTGGACTACAAGAGTTCTACCTCGCTGTGGTTTGGAGCTTACAAGCCCAAGTAAAGGCATAGTGTATTTTCCCCCTGCGCTCAGCGAAGTGCAGGGGTTTTTTATTGCTAATTTTTATATTTCTAATTTCCTCCTACGCCAAGGCTTTGGTCTAGGATGAGATTTTTAACGGTCACTTGGGGTGAGGGTTGGGTTGATTGGGTGATTTCAATGGCTAAGGTTTACCCGGTCGTATGACTGGGTGGCTTATCCATTGAATTTAATGGCGCAATTCTGTCAACAATTAAGTTGTGTAAAACTTGTTAACAAAACGTGAAATTTATGATATAATAGATTTATGCACATAATCCAAGAAAAACTTATACAATTATTAGAAAAAAAAGATGTTTCTGGTATGACATTGCGCGAAATTGGCAAAAAGATAGGAGAGCCAGATAGTCCGCAGAAAATAAAGCATCATCTAAACCAACTAGCAAAGCGTGGGCTTATTCGGTTTGATAAAAAAAATAAAGAGATAAAAAAGATAGAATCAGGAAAAGTAGAAGGAACAAATTTAATATCAATACCAATACTTGGTAGCGCCAATTGTGGAGAAGCAGTTATTTTCGCGGATGAGCAAAAAGAAGGATATTTAAAAGTATCATCTAGTTTGTTGGGGAATATACCCATAAATAGAGCCAAGGATTTATTTGCCTTGCGTGCGCTTGGGGAATCAATGAATCGTGCCAATATTGAAGGAAATACCATAGACGACGGAGATTATGTCATTATAGATAAAAGTAAAATAAATCCAAGCAATAATGAGTATGTGTTATCTGTTATTGATGGTCTTGCTAATATTAAAAAGATTTTTAAAGATGAAAAAAATCAGCAAGTTGTTTTGTATTCAGAATCAAGCCAAAATTATCCGCCAATATATATACATGAAGATGATTTTGATAGATACCTAATAAATGGAACAGTGGTGCGCGTCATGAAACAACCAGATGAGCTTTCGCAAATCCGAGATGCTAGTGCACGAGATATTTTGAAAGATCTAGGTCCTCAATCAAAAAAAGAGTATGAGTATTATAAGAATTTATGAGCCAAGGAAAAAATATACAAACAGGAGAAATTTGGCTTGTAAAATTTGATCCATCAATTGGACACGAGTTTCAAGGCACTCGTCCTGCTTTAGTTGTTCAATCAAACGCTCAAATTAAAAAATCTAACTTAGTTACTGTGTTACCTTTGACAAGCAATTTAAATAATAAATTAGAAGATGATATTATTGTTAAAAAAACAGTTCTAAATCGTCTTTTAGCTGATTCAGTAATAAAAGTTTATGATATTATATCATTTGATTATTCTAGGTTGATAAAAAAGATTGGTTTTGTAGACATAGGAACAATTAGCAATGTTAAAGAGTATTTAAAAAAACACTTTGATTTATTCAAATAATAAAAATATGTCAATTCCAGTAGCAATAATAATCGGAATAATCATCGGTTATGCAATCGCTAAATTAACAACCAAAAAATCTCCAACAACCACAATCGGAAAATCAACCCAAGCC
>PFDW01000060.1:0-4336 GCA_002793835.1 Candidatus Portnoybacteria bacterium CG10_big_fil_rev_8_21_14_0_10_36_7
ATAAACATAGTAAAGCTGTGTTGCGCCAATCGAAACCACTCCACCCATAACATGCATAATGCCTAAAAGAGACAGCCCCGTAAGCATTAATAAAGTTAAATGAATTTTTTTATAATAATAGACTGTCAAAACTAACAGTGAAGCCATTATAAAAATATAATAAACGAACTCATAATTACCTTTCAAAATTGCTAGCGCAGTAAAAATAGCCAAATAAGCAATAGTGAAATATAAAGTTAATTTTATTTCTGTTAAATCTTTCATGAAGATATTTTATAACAGCTGATTTTTTCTGCACGGGTGGAGGGAATCGAACCCCCGCCAACGGTTTTGGAGACCGTAGTACTACCACTATACTACACCCGCTAAACTTTGCTTCGCAAACTCAGGCGAACAGACCCGCTTATTTGCGATACAAAAGATTTCCTATTAATATATTATCATTTTTACCCAAAAACTCAAGTAACACGTTACTTAACAAAAACACCTCCGAGATGGAGATGTTTTGGATTACTTTTTAGTTTCTTTATGTGTAGTGTGTTTTTTACACCACTTACAATATTTACTAGGTGTCAATTTCTTGTCTACTTGTTTTTTCCCTTTACGAGACCAATAATTATTCCTTTTACAAGTCTGACACTGTATTTTCACATGTATTTTCTTTTTTTCTGCCATAACTAATCGTTAAATTTCAAATTATTAATTCTTTGAAACTTTCTTATTTTTAATTAATTTCTTTTCGTCCAAATATCACTATCTTGATCAAATTCATATAGCTTTAACGGCTTGCCAAACATTGTATCGCTTCCATCCTTAATCGTCCAGTCTGATTCCCCTGGTTCAAAATAAGCACGAACTTCATACTCATAAGGCAAAGGCTGGGAATCACCATTTGCTAAAATCTTTTCTCCACTAATGATTTCTACTAGGATACGTCTTAAAACATGTCCGTCTTCGTATTCCACATAAACATTGTCGTCATTAGCAAACCAAAATCTTATCACATACCAACTGCCTCCCAACACTGGGTTAGCAGGAGAAAGCGAGGCGATATTGTTTGCAATATAATCCATCTTCGCATCAATTCCAGTCTCTGCTCTAGTCTTGTCATCAGTTGAGTTACCACCAATAATCGTACTTGATGCGTTGTTCCCAGTCAAATTATTCCAACTATTATTTTTGCCATTGCTTAAATAATACACAAACAAAATTACACAAACTACTAAGCCTATTAAAATAATTGTATTTGTATTTTTTTTCATAAAATTGAGCCGTTGCGCGGAATCGAACCGCGGACCTACTCCTTCATTTACACCTCTACTTAGTCAATGCGTATAAAAGGATTAGACTGTATCTTAAGCATATTTGTCAGTTACTAATACAAACTTAGCTTCCCTTGTCAGTCGTTCGAGCGCACAATGCGCTACGGTCTTAACCTCGCATTAGGCCTTTAACCGTAATTCGGGATTCACTATAAAATTTCTAATATAATGGGCAATATTTTTACCATGGAGTTGCTCTACCGGCTGAGCTACAACGGCAAATTGTTAATGAAGCGCGTCTATCATATCACAAATTATATCACGAAGCTTTCTGTTATAGTACTCTAATGTCAATACTCCATTCTGAAATTTTTGTCTATATGCTCCAATCCTGCCAAAGATAATAACTGTAACCTTCTCCTTAATCTGCCTCGGGCTTATATCGAGCTTACTCACCCAGAATTCTTTTGCCTTCAATACATCTATATCACTGAAAATAGTTAATCTAAAATCTATATCTGCTTTATTGACACCAAATATTTTAACTAAAAAATTAACAAATTGCTTTATTAAATATGGATCTGTATCCCCCAGCCTGATAATGTCTTATTCCTTTTGTGGTCATCCCCCCAAATATAATCCCAGTCCTAAACCGAATAGCTTACTCATCCTCAGACTGTTTGGCGATAAATATTTGAAAGGATCGCCATGAGGGTTATGCTTAATATATACTGCTTCGCCAATTGTTCTCTTGGGTATTTTATACCTAGTAAGCCAATAATTGATTCTACCCTAGAACATAAAAAACTTTCGCGATTTCTTTAGCCGATTTACGTTCTTCAATATATAATTTTTGAAGAGTTTCTCTTGATAAAAAAAATTTCCCATCCATTCTATAATAATACTATTCTAAGAATATTTAATCAACCTTCTCCTATCCGAATCATTACTCATCTATACGATTTTGCGACTGATGCAACACCTCCAATTTACCAAACAAATACATGAATCTCAAGTGATCGGCATATATAGTTTACTTGTGGGCAGGGTAGGATTTGAACCTACGAAGACCGGTGGTCGCCTGATTTACAGTCAGGTGCATTTGGCCGCTCTGCCACCTGCCCAAAGCTAATCGTTCTTAATGAATAGTATATTCTCACTCATCCAAATTTTCAAGGCGGAGCCGAATGATAATACGTTCACGATGTATCTTAAGTCCGCTAGTCGTCTTAACACCCAACCAATAAATCCTGATACGATTATCTCGCCCTTAGCGCTACAAAAGATCGCATATTTCCCCGACACGGGGACCATAAATCCATAGGTGCTTGGTTTATATGCAATCATCCTTTCATTTGTCATTAATGCCTGTATATTCTTTGCTACTTGTTTGCCTTCATCTATAGCAATTTGTGCAAGCTGTGGTAATGCATGCCCCGTAAACGACGCTCCAAAAGAGCAAACATCTCCCAAAACAAAGACATTTTCATTATCTTTCATACGCAAATACTCATCAACTTCAACACGCCCACGCTTATTTACAAGTGGTACCACTGCATAATTCACGCTACACCCCTTGACCCCAGCTGCCCAAATCACTAAATTAGCCTTAATTTTTTCTCCACCATCTAAAACTACTCCACTACTAAGAACTTCTGTTATTCTTTTGCCAAACTTAAATTTAATGCCTAGCCTGCATAATCTTGCTTGAACTTTTTCTGCTACTTTCGGAGACAACCCAGCAAGAAGAGAGTCATTCCCCTCAATAACCTCAATCACAATTTTATTTTTTAACAACTTATGCAAGTGAGCTAATTTATCTAAATAATTTTTTAACTCTCCAACAAATTCAACAGCTACAAAGCCACCGCCAACAATAACAAACCGTAGTTCTTCGCATCCCGAAGCGGAGGCAGACTCCACTAACCAAGCAATTTTATTCCTTAATGCTATGGCATTTTCTAATGTTTTTAATGGCATCGAATTTTCCTTCGCCCCTGGAGTATTAAAATATTCAGTTTCTGCGCCAGTTGAAACAACTAAATAATCGTAATTTAATACCTTGCTATCAGTAAAAATCTGCTTAAGGCTCGTATCTACTGAAATAATTTTTGCTTTTAAAATTTCAACTGATGAGCCTGCAAAAATTTTATCATAAGGGAATGTGATAACTTTTTTAACTTTAAGAGCTTCTCCGTCTGACTTCAGTGTTGTTGAGGCTTCATATAGAGCAGGATAAAATAATTGGTAATCATTTTTATCGATTAAAGTAATACTGACTTGTTTACCAAAAAGACGCGCCAAATCTTTAGCGCATCGTACTCCTCCAAAACCACCCCCTAAAATTACGATTTTTTGTTTATCCATTGTTAAATAATTTAGCTAAATTTAAAACCGCGCCACATAGTGAGCCGATGGTCGGGGTTGAACCGACGACCTACTGTTTACAAAACAGTTGCTCTGCCACTGAGCTACATCGGCATATTGCCTTATTATCCATTAAACTGAAAATCCTGTTTCTTAATTTGACTTATCCAGCTCGTCCATCTTTTCCAAAACCTTTTGATCGGCTGGGCACAATTTCAAAACTTCCAAATAAGCTGACTTCGCATCCTTGGGATTGCCTTGAGAAACATAAAATTCAGCTAATTTTTTGTATAAATCAGCGGACTTAGGGCTTTTAATAATTTCGTTAACCAATTGTCTCTCTGTATCCGTACTTTCACTTTTCGGCTCTTCATCACGGTCTTCTTCCTCTTCGGCTTTTTCTTGGACAATGGCTTCAATTTGATTTTGTTGTTGGACATCTTCAATGTGTTTTTTTACTAACCAAGCTTTGGCTCGTATATTAAATGTATGCGACTTTTCTTTGGTGTTGTGCATCCATGACACAAATAAATTATCTATCTTAAGTATCAAAACTCTTAATTTGCGAAGTAATCGTTCAAACCAATTAGCAAAACTCAAGTGATATTTTGTATAGCGTAATTCTTTCAATTTATCCGCCATCTTTATCCGTATAGAAAATTTCTGGCCTGGCAATTGTGACTCCTGCAACTCCGGCAGAGATAGGA
>PFDW01000060.1:4374-15070 GCA_002793835.1 Candidatus Portnoybacteria bacterium CG10_big_fil_rev_8_21_14_0_10_36_7
GGATAACCGCCATTTTTTTATACAAAAAGTATATAGCCCCGCCTAAGCCCGCAACCAAGAGAATAATATAAATTAAATATGACATTATCTTGCAACAATTATGGTCATTAAAGACCTAAATTATTGATTTTGGTTCAAATCGCAAATCTTGAAAATTGATTAATTTTAATATTCTCGCCAAATTTTGCGATATAATCATTAACTAAGTCTTGAATAGTCTTTTTAGGCTCACGCATATATGGCTCCGCCAATAAAGATTCAACATCCTTAGGGTCTGTCGCTACTATTTGCATACAAAGCTCTTTGGCTAAAGCTTTGTATGCAGGATTCTTTGCAACGAAATCAGTTTCACAACCCAGAAGCACCAAAACTCCGATTTTGCCATTTTGATGTATATAAGACTCCACTAATCCTTGCTTAATTTCTCTATCTGCTTTCTTAGAAGCAATCTTAGATGAAAGTGCACCTAAAATTTCGGTCGCCTTAGCTTCATCGCCTTGAGCTTCTTCAAGTGCTTTTTTTACTTCGCTAATTGAGGCGCTTGTCTTTTCTCTTAATTTTTTTATTTGTTCTGCGCTAATCATTAAATTTATTTATTTTCTACTGGTTCTTTTTGTTCTTTGGCCTTGTTAATCGCTGAAGCGATTGTTGATGCAATCAATGTTAGAGAAGATAAAGCATCATCATTTGCTGGGATTAAATAATCAGCCATGCTTGGCTCTGAATCAGTATCAGCAACCGCTATTACTTTGACTCCAATTCGCTTTGCTTCTCTAGCTGCCAAAATATCATCTTTCAAACTTAGCAAGAAAATAGCTGATGGAACCTTTCTGATAGCTTTGAAACCACCAAATTTAATATTTAACTTACGAAGTTCTTCTTTTATATTCCCCTGCTCTTTCTTCGTATAATGAGCGTAATCTCCATCTGCCATTTTTTTATCTAAATCAGCAAATTTTTCTAATCGTTTCAACATTGTCTTGAAATTCGTTAAAGTGCCGCCCAACCAACGGGTATCAACATAAGGCATACCACAACTAATAGCTGCTTCTCTGCCAATTTGTTGGCGCCCGATTTGAGTACCTACGAATAACACCAAACCACCACTAGGAACTATTTGTTGAACAGCAGTTATAGCCTCTTTGAGCTTGCCCTCTGTTTTTTCAATATTGAAAATTTGAATATCATTCCTAACAGAATCAACATACCTATCCATCTTTGGATTTTTTTTGGCAACCTTGTGACCAAACTGAACTCCCGCCCTAATCATATCATCAGAGAAAGGAATGCTGGTTTTTGCCAAAATATTTGAGTTAGTCATTGTATCTTTATTTATTATATACTTAAATTTGATAATTAAAAACCCCTACGGGGTACAATGTCAATTTAACAGATGTCCACCACAAAATCAAGACCCTCGCTTGATTTAGCTAAAAAAGCATGCTATTATCATTCAATAATAATAAAAACCTATGAAAAAAGATATCCACCCACAATATTATCCAAAGGCTAAAGTCGACTGTGCTTGTGGCAACACTTTTACGGTTGGTGCTACTAAGTCAGAATTTTCTATTGAAATTTGCTCAAATTGCCACCCATTTTATAGTGGAAAAGAAAAGATGATAGACTCAGCTGGTCGTGTAGATCGCTTCAAAAAGCGAATTGCCAAAAAAGACCTCATAAAAGCTCCTGCGAAAAAGACAGAAAAGATTTCAAAGAAATTAGCCGAAGACAAAATTGTAAAATCTGTTAGGATTACCAAAAAATAATTTTTGGCTTTAATTATGCAAGGATTAATAATGGAAATACGCGCCGGTACAGGTGGCAAAGAAGCTGCGATATTTGCTAGCGATCTCTATCGCATGTATACGCGCTTTGCAACACAAAAAAATTGGCCAGTGAAAACACTTTCTTCAAACCGCACTACTTTAGGCGGTTTTAAAGAGGTAATTTTCGAAATATCATCACCCGACGCTTATGAACAATTGAAATACGAAGGTGGCATTCATAGAGTACAAAGAATCCCGGCAACTGAAAAAAGTGGCCGGGTTCATACGTCTACAGCAACTGTTGCTATTATGACTAAAGTTTCTACTGTTGAAGTAAATATAAACCCCAGCGATATTAAGTACGAGACTTTCCGCTCTTCAGGCCCTGGAGGACAAAATGTAAATAAAGTTGAAACAGCCGTTAGACTTATTCATGCACCGAGCGGTGTGGTAGTTGAATGCCAAATAGAACGCTCTCAAGCAAGAAACAAAGAACGAGCGATAGAAATGCTTCGTGCTAAATTATATGAAACGAAACAGCGTGAACAACAAGAAAAAATGGGAGACCAACGACGCGAACAGATCGGCACAGCTGACCGTTCAGAAAAAATAAGAACCTATAATGTACCACAAAACAGGCTGACCGACCATAGAATTAACAAATCTTGGCACAACTTGTCAGACATCATGGAAGGAAAACTTGATAAAATGATTGCATCTTTCAAAAAATAATTTTATAATTATCTCTTGCGATAATATCGCGAGGTTATTAACAAAGGTCGCGGAGGGAATCAAAGAAAGGAGGTGAATATTAAATGAGCGGACCGCAATTTGAACAAGAAGAATCACAAGAATCGTGGATCAAGACTAATCAAGGGAAAATGACCACTCTACTTGCTGCACTAATAATATTAATCGGCGGTCTGTACCTTTTCAAATCGAATAGTTCCAATAATACCGCTTCAGTCGTTGATACATTGCAGACCGAAACAAACGACAAGCAGGCGTCAACTAACGACCAAGCTAATAGTACAGATGCACCGATTAAAATGGAAACAGTAACCGACACTGAAATCAAAGAAGTGGCACAAAAAGGTGATGGATTAACTCACTTGGCACGCCGAGCCACAAAGACTTATCTAGAATCGAATAATGACCTTAATTCAACGATTACAAAAGAGCAGAAAATATATATCGAAGATTACTTGGCAAAACAACTTAAGACACGGAGAGCCGGAAAAGGGCTTGAAGTCAACGAGGAAGTTAACCTAAGTAAAGAATTGGTCAACAACGCGATTGAAGCATCACAAAAGTTAAATCAGAAACAATTAGATAACTTAACCAAATACACACAATTAGTTCCTTCCTTGTAGAGCACAAATCAAAAAGCCCTGAGCAGGGGGCTTTTTGCGTACCATGCCCCGAATAATGACTATTTAACACTAAAGACCCCGCTGTTACATGACGAACAGCCAGCAGGCAAAGATGTTAGGGTTTTTATACAATTTACACTAATATAATATTTAGCTTCCTTATCTAAATCATTTGGAATAGTCCACTGCTTTGAGCCATCATTGATGCTAGTTGGGGCTATAACATCCGCAATAAAATCAAACTTAATATCCTCAAGTCCATAAACAGAAATAATATTTTGTTTGATGAGATCAACAGACATTGATACACTAAGTGCTGTTAATAAATCCATGTTAGTCCTCCACTGGATTGCAACCTCTTGGCCAAGTGAATATACCTCATTATCTTTTGGAGAAGACACTATTACAACAGGAAGCCTTTCGGCTATTTTAGCTTTAATTAAGCCATCAGCATCATTAATTTTAATATTGACTTTAGGCCTCTTCTTCCCGTTGACCACCCTCACATCGGTATTATTGCTGTCAACCAACTGAAACTTATAATCCACATTTTTTGAAGTTCTATTAATATTACCATATAACCAAATTTCTTTTTGCTTGTTTTTATTAACATTAATACTTAAATCTTTAAAAACTAAAAAACCTTTGCTTGATAACAACGCCTGCCCCCCTACTAATACTTGATTAGTATTTCCAGACGCAGTTCTCTGTCTTTTATATAATTTAAAGTTAGTTAAATTATCCAACGCTTCACCCTTTACTGATATTTTTAATGAATTAATTTAAATTTTCTTTGAATAGTTATTTTCCACTGTTAAAGCCAATAGTATTCCTTGTTTTGAACTATCTTTTACCACCTGCTCAGCCCACAAATCCCCGTCTGTTCTATAAAAATTCACAACTTGATTCTTGGAATTATTTCTATCTGAAGACACCGCCAAACCAACAGCTAGCAGAGCCATAACGGCTAGAGATGCCAAAGATATAGCGAGTATAGTCCGAGTTGATAATTTAGTTGTTGTGCTCGATTTATCCATGGGTTTAGTAAGAAAAGCCGTTAAATACATTAGCTTTTTTTGCAAAAATTTCAAACAATACAGAGCTGTCATAATAAGCCTTCCTTTAAATAGCAACTGCTGCATCTCCTAATACAGAGTCCCGACTTGTTAAAAGCTTGTCAGCTTGTTCGTAGGATAATTTATCAATGTCAATATAATTATTGTTACCCGCAACAATGGATAGCCTATTCAGGTCATTCCTATTTGCTCGTAGATTCATTAGGGCATATCTTATCAACACCTTTGATTCAAAATAACGATATATTTGATCAGCACCATCTGACAAAACAGTGAGTGGCGGAAAATCAAAATCTTTTTTAGAAAAAGAGCCGAGCACCCCTGAAAGGCGAAAAGTGCCAACAATATTCTTATTATCCACTATAAATTTTTTATTTCTTAATGAAAACTCTGATTGGACAGTATAGGCTTCCGCTTCAAGAATTGATAACGGACTATTATCCATTCGGTAGTCCTGGAGCTCATGAACAAGTTCGTGAACAATTATTTGCTGCGACACTTGGTTATACAATGAAATAAATCCCGGATATGAATAATAATCACTTTTCTTCATATATAGTTTATCAGTCTGGAGATTATATGGGGCATGATATGGACCAATTTCTTCTACAAACTCAAAGGTTATACCACCTTTAAATATTCTAGGCAAAATAGCACCCCTGAAAGCGTCTTTATAAACGGATGATAAAAAATTTGAATCGGCCTGAACAAGATTATAGATAAGAGCATAAGTATAAGATGCTAAATATACATCAGAATCGGCCCTACGATTATTCACAACCTCTATTAAATCAGTGTACGGCACATTGTATGCTTCAACTATTAAAAGAGTGTTAACAATATTATCTATAAAGCGCTCCTAGTCACTTGATTTTAGCAATAGCTTTATAAATTCTGTCCTATTTTGATTATTCTTGTCATCAATAAAAATTAAGAATACTTCTTTGTTGCTTCTACCTATTTCATCTTCAGCTTTGATGTATAATCTATAGATACATGGACTGAAATCTTTAATCTTTTTTTTGACAATACAAGAAAATCGATCTTTATTATTAACACATGATTGCTCACTTAATACTTTGCTTGCTCCACTTATTTCTGAATCAAAATAATCTGTCTGTATTTCAAGCTTGCTTAATAAAATATGATCAGATTTTGCCTTACCAGTAAGCTCGATAATATCATCTTTTGAATAAATTGTTTTGTTGTCCATAACTGTTACGTCGATAGAACCAATAGTAAAATACACTCTAACCTCAACACTTTCAGTACGAATTTCATTTCCTTCTGTACCATAAATAATGGCGTAATAATTTCTAATACTATCAAATTCACCAACTTCAGAACTAAAATCACAAGATTTCTGATCTTTTCCAGCGCAAAGGAAAGTTTCTACTAAAATATCATCATCCAAAGGTTCCATCATATAAATTTCCATCTTAGAAATACCTTTATCATCTTTCCCTTCTACTGAAAGTCTAGGCATTATACATCCTTTCCCATAACTGCCAAGATGAGCTTTCGTACAATCCATAAGCTCCTTATCAACTGAAATAGTACCTGTTGGTGGCTTATCTGAAGATTCAGCTCCCAACAGAACTGTCGACGAACAAACTGTTTGATAACCATCTGCCTCAACACAAGACCTTAATTGATAGACACCTGTACTCTCGAGCCAATAAGAAGTGTCCATTGTGCAACTGTATGATTTATTAGAGCATTCTACGCTTGACCTTAGTTGATTTTGCCAATTGTTATCTTTCGAGGGGTTGGCTGGGCCCATTTTCCTCCATTGCAAAAAAAGATTCGCAAATTTTGGAAATGTTGTCTTTTTAATACCTGAAATCGAATATTTAACAGCTGAACGATCGCAAACGCTAAATGGCCCCACTGACTTACACTTAACCGTAACAGAATCTACGGACAAAGTTGGCTTTGGTAACTTATTAGAAGCGGCTCGCAAGAGAAATGGAGTCATTAAAAATATTGCCCCCGCCAATAGCAGAACACCAAAACAAACAACAATAATTTGTAGTTTGTTTAATCGCTTTATATTATCTAAGCTCCGATAAATTATTTCACAATACTAAAGTTCTCTCCACTGGCACCTTCACAGCCGTAATCAAAGCTTTGACCTAGACCACAACCAATTTTTACGAAATAGCTGTTGCCTTCCGTTAATGTGTCGGGCACTATCCATGATTCATTACCGTCGTTAGCTAGGTTGATACCAATGATTTCTACCATTTCATCGACACTCACGCCTCCAATATTTACTTCTCTATAGAGCATTAATGATATCGGGGTGGAGGCAGGATATTTAGAGCTTTTCCATGTGATTTCAAGTGGTGAGCCTATTTTTACCTTACTGCCTGCTTTTGGCTTGTTAACCTTAAGGGTGGATATTTTATCTTTACCAATGACTATTACCTTAGGGTAGTTTACTTTACTGTTAATTTTTAATTTATCAGCTTTTTTCTGATTCTTTTCTTTTTCTAAAGTACCGGAGACTGTATTTAATTTAATTACTCCCGAAGGAATATTATTCTTTATATCTCCCTTAATACGCAGTGATACTGCTTTGTTATTTTTTAAGTTTAAATTCAACTTATTGAATACTAGATTACCACTTTTGATTTTACCTGTTGATATTAATTTCTTCGTTCTGCCAGACGCGTTATCAGTTATTTTATATAGTGACCAATTACTAACATTATCCAAAAGATTCTTGCCTAATTTTGCTTTGAACTCTAATGAGTCTAGTGTGGTGGCTTTAGAAGCCGTGACTGCTGTTTCTAGGAATAGCGCTCCATTCTGGCCAGCCGAGACCTCACGGTTAAAATTAGCGCTCAATGAAGGATTGTCCTCCATTTCTTCAAAGTAAGCTGTTACTGCATTCTTATCTGCTTTTTCCCTAGCTGAGTCTGAGCTATAGACGCCTATTGCCAAAGCACTGATTGAGCCAATGATTAGAAACGCACCAATGGCAACTGTTGTATTTGTTTTTAGATTTATTTTTTTTAATTCCATGATGTTTTGGTTAGTTACTAAATGAAGCTCCGAATAGTTTTCCTATATCAATAACTTCTGGCACAGCAAATTGTCCGCTAGAAAACATATCTGACCCAAATGCAACATTAGATTCATAAAATTCTTTCAACTTTTCACTATCAACAGCAGGCATACTTGTTCGTTTTGAACTTTTTTGTTTACTTGCATCCGGGTCAAGAGATATTGTGTCAATGTAGCGTCTCTTTAATGTAAATATCCAAGCTCTATCCATATCCGAATATGGACTATCCTTCCCATACCAATTATCCGGTGTTTTAAAAACTGGTTCCCCTTGCCCATTATCCGTCAACACACCAAGTGCTCTCAACTTATAGTCAGAGGCTATTTGCCGACTGTTTGTTGCATCATGATAAACAGATAAAAACTCCATACTTAATAGATTAGACTCAAACTCTATATTATCCAAATCAACAGAAGGGCCAACAACTTTTGCCTTTTTATATTTATCTAGCGCAACAACAAAATATTCTTTCGCTTTCTCCAGATATTTAGGTGATTTTTCTAAATACTCTGCTGCTTTATCACTCGTAAGGCTAGTGATAAGGATCAATGTATTCCAAGATAATGATTTGACTTTGCCGACCACCCCTCCATTTTTTGTTTTCTTCACAACCTCTGTCGCTGGGTCCATCCCTTTATCAATAGTTATCTCACCAATGTTCGCGGCTTCTAACTGAGGGATAACCACATGGACAAATTGATTCAGAAAATCTTTGAAAATCAAATTATTAATAACTGCTTTATTTGCCACAAGATAATATTTGAATAGAGTTTCTGGGTCATAAGTCCCCTTAGGATCATTTAAAACAGTAACAACATACGCTTTGTTGCTATCATTCCCCTCTTTATTCAATAACGGGTCAGACTTGAACATAGCCATTAGTGTATTTTTTTCTATTATATTCTTTCCTAAAACAATCATTTGATCCCGAGCCACCCCATACTCAAACATTTTATAGATTAATAGATTCCGCATATCGGGATTGATTTGTAAAAAATTCATAATAACCACTAAGGCGTCTTCATTAACAAAATTAAAAACTAATTCGTTTTTTTGTTGACCGTTATCTTCAAAAGTAATCCTTAAATTATAAATTCCATACTTGTCTTTTTTCTCACCGATTGACTTAAATTTACCGCTCCATACAACAACACAGGTTTTTTTATTGTTACACTCACTTGTTGATGACGCTCTTTTAAGCCAGTCTGCCTTCATCCAATTGTTTGAATTGTTATGTGCATACTCTATTTCGAAATTATCGGAAATTCCACCATCATCTGAAAATTCAATTGTTATTGTTAAGGTATCCCCATCACTAAGTACAGCACCACTCGGCTCTAACAATGCAGACTTAACCATTGGCTTCTCACCAAGATAAACCGCATTGACTGAAATTGTTTTACCACATTTTTTTGGGAAAGTTTCCCCCATTATGCAACTATGGAAGTAATAAGACCCAGGAGCTGGCAACTCAAAACTAGCGATATCAAATACGCAATTTGATTTTTTGCACTCTACGACACCTCTTCCAAAACTAACGTCCTTCCAATTAGGATCAACCGTGGAATTAAATTCAATAAATAAATTAACTTCCGTTTTAGTGTCATCTCCAATAGTCACGCCGTCTGCTCCAGTTCTTTCCGCGTAAAGATCAACAGAACCACAAATTATAGATCCATTTGATAATTTATCACAGGAAACTTTTACATCAGCCTCTCCACCATTTACTTCCAATATTGAGTAGGCTGGTTTTTCTACTTTTATTTCTAGCTTCTTAGATGTTTGTAATACTTTTGGTATGTCTTTTTTGTTCTTTGCTTGCGGGTTTATTATCTTACCCGTATCCAACGCGTAAGCAACTATTTCATAGGTGTCATACTCCGCTGATGACCTTGGGGATGAAAAATCTAATTTATTCCATACTGCATAGATTGTTTGCTTAGTTTTTGTATTAAAATAACTAACCTTATCAACACTATCATTTCTAGCGCCATTTAAAGTTAGATAGACTGACTTATTATCAAAAGCACTTAAACTGACGGCAGTCACTTTAATTTTCGAAATGTCGTTAAAGGAACACAAGATAATACTGGTACCATCGTTAGAAACGCTAATTGGTTTTTTGTTATCTTTTAAGACGGGATCTATGGAGATAGAATAAGATACCGCCGCCTTAGTCAAACTCGACTTTATAATAAACGCGCCACTTATTAAGGCTACACTTATAAGCAAAATCCCAACAATCAAACCTTGGTGTAAACTTATGAACCCTTCTTTTTTATTTAGCATAAACTTTTAGAATTTATTTATATGTTTTAATTATAGCACAAAAAAATAAAAAGTTATCCACGGATATTTTTTATTTTATTAAATAATTTTTAAGGTTAACTCTAGCGGATAGGTTACTACTGTATTTATCAAGTGCGCCTAACCAATTGTTATATCTATTACCGCGAATTGAGGAGTAAAACATGGCGTCTCGTGCTTCGGATAGAGTTAAGTCTCTGTCAGTGGCTTTACTAATATCGCTAATGGCTTTGTTAGAGGTGGTATCGGTTTTAATTATCTTGATGTTATTTATATCTATAACTTTATTGGTGCTGTTTTTAATAGTTGTGATGTAATTGTAGACACCTGTTTTGGTTAGTTTATCAAATAATATATCTATGTTACAAATAAGCTCTCCCGGAGCACATTTGAAAGTGCTGGTTACTTTTTTAACCTTGCGAGCGTTACCTTCTGATATTATGGTTGCGATGGGATTGGTTTTGCTGTTGGTTATCTCGAGAGTTTGACCACTATTTAAAGTTATGGCTGATACGAAGTCTTTCCATGCTGTTACTTCGCCTTTAGAGATTAAAGCTTGGCTTGCGCCGGATGGGACAACATTGACAGGATCAATATAATAAACTTTACGATTATCTGTTTTTTTACCATTAATATTACTTGCCGTTATTTCAAAAGTTGTTCCCCCATCGCCAAACTCTGAAAAGTCAAGAATTCCCGCATGTTCTTTGGATAGTTCTACTGCAGATCCATCTGGGTTTATGCGCCTTAAAGTACAACCGTTAATATCAGCGTCTTCGCACTCCCATTCTATTGTTATATATTCACTTGAAGACGTAACTTCTGTCCAAGTTTTATCAACCGTCGCGCCATTTTGTATAATCTCAATAATCGCTGATGGAAACCCTTGGATTGTTACATCGCCAAAATCATTTACAAAGCTCCCATCAAGCCCCAAACAAGAGATTGAATAACTAGTCGGCTTTTTAACCGTTAAGCCAGTTTTCGTTTTATTGATTGCATAGTCAGGTTCGGAATTATACGACTGGATTAATTTTGAGTCATTATCAGTTTTTGAATATATATCACAAGTTCTTACATTATTTGCCTCAAATTCAA
>PFDW01000060.1:15116-18798 GCA_002793835.1 Candidatus Portnoybacteria bacterium CG10_big_fil_rev_8_21_14_0_10_36_7
AAATTGGATGAGTCCTTTTGTGACATGATATCCCATACTGTACTGTTGTTTTATGCGAATATAAAATCATAAAACCACTCGGGGGGACATACTCACTTCGCTCAAGTTCTCGCCCACCCACAGTCAACAATTTAGGGCGGCCAATCCTTGTCTGATTGCGAATGATATCTGCGAGATCATTATTCGTCGCGTAAGAATAAACAGTTATATTGCAAGGCTCACCATTAGACTCCCAGCTTAATTGCCCCCCACTGTTATTGTAACCAACAGTGACTGGGCCATCAGGGCTACCACTGCCACTCGTTGGATAAAACTTTATATCAACATCGGCTTTTGCTCCATCATCTTCTTCTTTGACTGTTATGGTTGCGGTATCGGTGATAGTTTTATTATCGTTGCCTATGCAAATCAAAGAAATTTCTGTATTTGTTTCTGTATAATATAATATTTCTTTTGTCCCATCCTCGTATTCATATTCGTAAGGTACCGTTGACCCATAATTTATTGATGAGCACGACTTGACGTATTCGCTATTTGTTTCAATAGAAAACAGAGATGATGGATATACAACTATTGATTCAGCTTTATCAGCTGTTATAGAAACCGTTGGGTTGGCGACACATTGTCCACCATCCCACCAATAGCCTCCTTCACAATCGCAAGAGACTATGGCACAACTATTTTCTTGAGTAGTTGCGCGGGATGAGGCGTTGCTGTTTTTATTATTGCTTGGTTTATTGTTTGCCGTACTACAAACTTTTTTTTGCACTATACAAGCTGAAGAATTAATTGGTTTTGTATATTCATTGGCCGAACAAGAGAGGAGTGGACAACCTTTTACAGTTGTTAGCGACTTAACAGCAGGATTATTACATTCATTTGTAATATCAGAATTAATTGACGCTTCTACTTTAAAATCATAAATAGTGCCTATCGGAGCATCGGTAATTTTAAAATTAGCAAAATATGCTGAACATGAACTATCGTTGGGGCAACCTTTAAACACCAAGCTTCCAGTTTTCTCTTTTTCACCCGGAATTTTTTTAGTATAAAACAGCTCAAAATATGGGATATTATGTAAATCCTTTGCCTCTCCTAAAACATTTACAACTCCTCCGTCATTGTCTTCATAAACATCCACAGTGGAAATTTTATCTCCATTACTATCCGTTATTTTGACACTTGCTTCGGATACGCAATAAGACGGTGGCTCTGTACCAACGGAAATTAATTTAGCCTCACTATAACTTTTATCAAGCCCTTTATTCACTGATAACACGCCCACCAACCAATAATAACCTGACTTATACTTTTTGAAATCTATAGTTTTACTAAGTCTACAACTTTTTGACTTATTTTTATTTTTACAAAGTGCATTACCAACTGTTATATATTCCCAATCCGAGTCACCTGGGTTAGACGGAGGGCCAGATTCGTATCATTTTACCATTTCAAAATACAAACTGGCTTCGTCACTGTATGGAACTTCCGTTGAAGCAAAAGTTGTTCTGCATGTTGGGTTACACTCAACAACTGCAGGCTCTGCGCTTAAGATTGGCTTTGGTAAGTCTAACTTATTATCGGATGTAACATTAAACGTTATTTTCATGGACTCCTTTTTATTACCTTTCCCGTCAATTGCAACAGCAGTTAGCACTTGTTTACCAACGGGCAATTTAATATTCGTCCACTCACATAAAATCCTGCCATTAGCAGGATATCCACGCTTTTCCTCTACATGATTTAGTCGCAGTGCATTACACGTTACCGAAACAGAAGATAAATTTTCGAAAAATATCGTTTGCACACCATTCTCATCTACTGCCTCTACCATAATTTCTAAAATATCAGTTGTTTTTATATTATTTATATGATATTCACTAAAACAATATTTATATGAGTCAGAACAAATCGTATAATCAACAATTTTTGGCCCACTCAAGTCAGGTATCGGTGACACCGCCAAAACTATTCCCAAGCCTAATGCTAATAACGCAACTCTAGTTAGAGCTCTAGTAAATACTTTTGTTTTTATTTTCACAGGATCTACCATTGTTTACAATTTATTATAACATAAAAAACTTTGCAAACACGAAGTTTTCCACATTTATATAAAATTGTCGACTTTATAAATTAGCCTCTATTTGTGCCGCCAAACGCTGAACAGAATTGGCATAATTATTACATCCAACGCTTTTACTAGCTGCGCTTCCGCAGTAATATCTTTTTGACGCAGCAATTTCCCCTTCTCGAGTTTGACTCATAGCACCATCTTTGGCTAATTTTGTGGCAGCTGCGACGAATGAATCTTCTATGCTCCAAGGGTCAGGCAAGCTATGACCAGTTAAATTTGCTATTCTCTCACGATAACCCATCCAAGTTGACGGAATAAATTGAGCCGGTCCCATTGCGCCTCCCCAACCAGAACCGCATGAGACTGGAGTTTGAAACGGATCACGCCCTAATTCTTTTGTAATTTGTAAAAACAACAGCAAGTCTCTCGTAGGATGGATGCCTTTAGAATACAACTTACCCGTTGTAACACTACGCGTTGCTCCACTCGTAGCGTCAACAATATAACATTTACCCACATTGCTACCCAATGCACTTTCTTGCTCGAGTTCCGCCAATAAAAAAGCAGGCCTAATACCAGCGCCCAAAGCAGCAAATTGCCCATATTTAACTGCGTCTTCTACCGACACCCCATTTTGAAGCAAATATCCTATTTGATTTTTTATGGCTTGGATATCTCTTTTGGTTGTCTCCACAAATGCTTGATATTTCGATTCTTGACCCTGCGTATCTTTCAAAAGCTTAGCCTGCACCGATTTAGTATAATTAATTGAGCGCTTTTCTATCTCCTGCAAAGACTTAAGCTGAGCCAATTCTTCTTTTTTATTTTCCAAATTATCTTTTTCGTCCTGTGATTGATTTCGTAAAGACCTCATGATGTCCAAAGAATTTTTTATCTTTGCTTGAACCACCTCTAAAGCGTTTACTTGATCAAAAAATTCAGAAAACTGATTTGTTTTTAAGACAACCTCTAATAAAGTTTCTTGATCGGACTCATAAATAGTTTTAATATAACCTGCCAATACATCTTTTTCCGACGAAATTTTATCAGTTAGAAGCTGTATGATTTTATTTTTATCGCTAATATCTATTTCCGTGCTCGCCATTGATACATCAATCTGCTTTATTTCTAATTGCACTTTATTAATTTGGACATTTAATGTATTTAGTTCACGCTGTAATGTTTTTTGCGTAGACTGGTTATTCTGAATTTGCGCATTGTAATCATCCATTTGTTTTTGCAATTCTATAAGTTGCTGATTAAGCTGTGCTCGTAATTCCTCATCGGTTTGGGCCAAAGCAGGGCTCACGCAAACACTCAGCACCATTAATAAAAAAACCCCAAAAACGAGATGTCTTTGAGTTTTTTTATTTAATGTATGGCCTAAAATCTCCATTACTTAATTCTACTCTTCTTTTTCAACTGATTCAACCTCATCTGCCTTATCTTCCTTCACGACAATCTTAATATCTTCAACTTTCATCTCTTCCGCAGGTATTACCTCTTCTTCTCGTGGAGGTATGACTGAAGCTACGATGTCCTCTGGACCTGCTAATATCTTAATACTTTGCGGTACTACCAAATCCTTAATCAAAATGTGATCTTCAA
>PFDW01000039.1:0-931 GCA_002793835.1 Candidatus Portnoybacteria bacterium CG10_big_fil_rev_8_21_14_0_10_36_7
TATTAAATTGTTAGACTCCTTAAGAATTCCTTATCGCAGTCAGACTTGTAATATTTTTACTATGAGTCATTGCTACCAACTGCTCCCTACCTATCGGCAAGCAGGTACTGCTGTACCACCCCGGAATTCGTTGAATTCTTCAACTTTTTTATTATATGCCATAAATCCTAATTTGACAAACTAAATCCTCAAATAAATTAATAATTTGAGAAGTTAATATAATATGCTAATATACACTAACTTAAAACTGAAAATATAATAATGTTAATTTATATTGCATCAATTATAACCGCATTTGTAAGTGGCATGGTGGCTTTATTTGCCCCTTGTTGCATAACCATATTATTTCCAGCATATGTTGGTACAATATTTAAAAACCGATATAAAGTTTTTATTTCTACACTAATTTTTTCTTTTGGTCTAGCAGTTATTATGGTACCCCTAGCTATTGGCTTTAGGGGTGTTACTTATTTAGTTGATGCTAATCATAATTTTGTTTGGGCATTTGCAGGATATTTAATGCTGGCAGTAGGCGTTATGACACTTTTTAATATAAAAATACCAATACCTGGCCTACATAAGTTGCGATCACCCGCCATGGGCACTTCTCCAATATCGATTTTTTTATTGGGCTTATTTTCTGGCCTCACTAGTGTTTGTTGTGCACCAGTATTATTAGGCGCCATCACATTAAGCTCTATAACCTCTGGCTATTTGTCTGCTGGCATCTTGGGTCTATTCTACGTTTGGGGCATGACAATTCCATTGTTAGTCTTAGGGCTAATCTCCGATTCAAAAAAAATTGAAGAAATCACCGCGTGGAAGAATAAAACTATAAAAATTACCGGAAAAGAATTTTTGCTTTCTCAATTCATTGGTGGAGTTATTTTCCTAATTATGGGCGTTATAATACTTTACTTAGTATATGGCC
>PFDW01000039.1:938-1125 GCA_002793835.1 Candidatus Portnoybacteria bacterium CG10_big_fil_rev_8_21_14_0_10_36_7
CGATATGCCTGAAACAGCTTCTCACTTTAATAATACTTTAACGAGTTTTTTAAGACGCATTACTAGCGGTGCACAGGAAAATTCAGCTATTGCTTTTGGGTTATTTGCTATTATCCTATTTACAATTTATTGGTTTATTAGGAAGATTCTCTCGGAAAAAGATAAATAATAGCGTAATTTTTTTAGT
>PFDW01000039.1:1143-3145 GCA_002793835.1 Candidatus Portnoybacteria bacterium CG10_big_fil_rev_8_21_14_0_10_36_7
ACGCAAAAAAAATATTAGCGTTTATGATTTTATTAGTTTTGGGACTGTTCTATTCAGCGACTTTTGCATTCGGAGCAAATGACGCTACTCCAATCTCTACTGAAAAAAATCCTAAAATTTCATTTGAACCAACGGAATTCGACGCCGGTGATATTTCAATGGCGGATGGGAAATATATTAAAAATTACAAATTAACTAATGATGGACAATTAGATCTAGTAATTTCTGCCATAACAACTTCGTGTATGTGTACTGACGCAGTACTGAAAGTCGATGGACGCACTAGCCCAGAATTTGGAATGCATGGCTATAATGGGCCAACATGGTCGGAAACTATATCTCCTGGTCAATCTGGAGAACTCAAAGTTATATTTGACCCATTGGCTCATGGACCCGACGCAACAGGACCGATAGAAAGATTTATCACTATAATAAGCAACGACCCAGATAACCCAACAAGCCGTGTGAAGTTTAGCGGTAACGTTATTAAAGGCTCAACGAGCAACAATGATACAAGCAATACTGTGTTTCAGTGGTTTATATACATTGTAATTGCTGCTATTATAGTATATATAGTTAAGGTTAATTTCCTTAAAAAAAATGAATAAGCAAATAAAAAAAAGAGCTCTTCATCGGGCGAAGATTATTCAAGGACAAGTCACTGGACTACTGAAGGGAATTACTAGTGAAGATTATTGTATCGATCTTATTACGCAATCCTTGTGCATCCAAAAGTCTCTTAAGAGTTTAGAAGCTTTAATTTTGGAGAACCATTTAAAAACTCATGTGAAATATCAAATGGCTGAAAAGTCTCAGCAAAATCGGGCGGTATCTGAACTACTTAAAATTTATGATTTATCGAATAGAAGTTAATAAAGGTCGTCTACAAAAAAATAAATTAAAAAAATGTTTATACTTCCAATTAATATTGCACAATCGGATCAGTTGGGCGAAGGCGCTGAAATGATGAATGGGATTGGTTACAATATGATGGGCGGCTATGGCTGGGGCTTAGGCTGGATCATCCCTATTCTATGCATATTGCTTGTTGTTCTCGGCATAATTGCCTTAGCAAAATACATAAGAGGAGACCACCATTGCGAGCATTGCAACCACGACAAAAAAGATTAAGCAAAATTCATGAAAAAAGAGACATTTCCAATAAGCGGAATGCATTGTGCTTCTTGTAGCTTGACTGTTGAAAAAGCACTTAAGCAAGTTGATGGTGTTAAGGATGCCACTGTTAACTATGCTTCTGAAAAAGCGACTATAGAATATGATGAGTCCAGAGCTCAAGTAGATGAACTGAAAAAAGCGGTTGATAGCACTGGCTATAAACTGATAATGGACAATAATATAAGTACCACTGAGTCTAGCCATCAAATGCATGGCATGGATAATATGAAAATGGGAGAAATACCAATGCACGACCATGCTAGTATGCTTAAAGAAGACGAAATCCGCTCCTTATGGCATAAATTTTCAGCGGGATTTATTCTAGCAATACCTATATTTATCTTAAGCTTTCCCACTATATTTGGCATCGATGATTTGATATCGGCTCAAAATCGTATGATTTTGGCTATGATACTAGCAACACCAGTGCAATTTTGGGTTGGCTGGCAATTCTATAGAAATACTTTAATTGCCTTAAAAAACTTTTTTACCAATATGGATACTTTAATTGCCATTGGTACGTCATCAGCATTCTTTTATAGCGCAGTCGCCACAATATTTCCTCAAATATTTGAATCTAGTGGTGTAGTGGCTGGTGGCTACTTTGATACAGCTACAATTATTATAACTTTAATAATTCTTGGTCGTTACATGGAAGCCAAGGCCAAGGGTCGCGCTTCCGATGCAATTAAAAAATTAATGAAATTGAGTGCAAAAACAGCTATGGTTATACGAGACAATAATCAAGAAATTGAGATTCCAATAAATGAGCTAAAAATCGGAGATATTATTTTAGTTCGTCCAGGTGAAAAAATACCCACTGATG
>PFDW01000021.1:0-9931 GCA_002793835.1 Candidatus Portnoybacteria bacterium CG10_big_fil_rev_8_21_14_0_10_36_7
CTAATTATATCTTTATAAGTTATAAACACCATAAGTAGCACCAAAAGCGCTAAACCTATACTGTTGGCCAACCTTTCAGACTTTTGATTTATCGGCTTTCCTTTAATTTTTTCTATCAATAGAAACAGCAATCTCCCGCCATCAAGTGCAGGGAAAGGCAAAATATTAACAATTGCCAAATTCAGATTTAAAAATGCTACGAAATGAATTAAATAATTTATACCGAGTTGACTCATCTGTCCAGTTAGTTGATAGATTCCAACAGGCCCGGCCACCTCGAATCCACCGCTACTGCCTCTGAAAAAATTACTTGCCAAAATGAATAAGGCCGAAATCATTTCCCATGTCAGCGTTATAGAGAATAGAAAACCACGCCAAAGCGATTCATACCACGGGTAAGATACCAAAGCTGTTTTTGCCAAAACAATACCTAACGCTACTTCGCCTTCTGGAGGGTTCTCACGTGGTATTGTATCCAAAACAAAAGTCTTGTCACCTCGTTTTATTGTAACATTCACTTCCTTACCAACATTTTTTGATACCATTTTTTGTACATCTATGATTTCTTTAACCTCCACTAATTCTTGGCTGCCACCGACACTTAAACTGACTATTTGATCACCTATGGCAATACCAGATTTTTGTGCAGGTGAATTAGAAACAACCTGCGTTATTTGTATCCTCGCATCTTTTACATATCCACTACCATCTTCCACGATTGCTGGTAGCCCCACAGTAAAAGCAACGCTAAATAAAATTACAGCTAACAAGTAATTCATAAAAACGCCAGACGCTAGAATTTTAGCACGGCACAAAATTGATTTAGCGGAAAAGCTTCTTTCGTCTGTTTTCTCCTCTCCATTTTCTCCAAATATCTTTACGAATCCACCTATTGGCAATAAATTCAATGAATAGATTGTTTCACCTCTTTTCACGCCAAAAAGCCTAGGAGGCAAACCAAAACCAAACTCTTCAACATTAATACCAGATCTTTTTGCGGTTATAAAATGACCAAGCTCGTGCACAAAAACCAATAACCCCAAAACTAATATAAAAATAATAATCGTAGAAAGAATCATATCGTCATTATTTCTTTTTCTTTAGCAGACACAAAAGATTCAATTTTATCATTATAATCATCAACTATTTTTTGTAACTCGTCTTTGGCCCTAAACTTATCATCTTCACGTAGTTGCTTCTCTTTTTCTAAACTTTGAATATTTTTCCAAGCGTCCTCTCTATTTCTACGAATAACGATTCTTGACTCCTCAGCTTTTTGGCCTAACATCTTCACCATTGATTTTCTTTGCTCTTCATTAAGGCCTGGAACTACAACTCGAACTATATCACCACTTACCGAAGGTGACAAATTAGGCTTTTGATTTCTAATCGCTTTTTCAATATCTCTTAAAACAGTTCTATCCCACGGCTGTACCGATAACACTCTCGCTTCAGCTGTCGTGATAACTGCTAATTGCTTAAGAGGCATACTACTCCCATATGCCAACACGGCCACATCTTCTAATATGGCTGGAGTAGCTCCCCCCGTATGCAATGAGCCAACCTCCAATTTAAAATGCTTCATTGCTTTATCTAAATCTTTTTTTAAATTATCTAGAAAGGTTTTATACATGTTTTTTTATTTATAGTTTTAAATTATTTGTGCATTCCGATAAACATTATATCGGGGTCAGTTGGATCAAAAGCTATTACTTTTGCATTTCTAGTTGAGGGTAACGAATCTACTGACCAATCGACACCCCCGTTGGTGCTTTTATAAATTGCACTACCAGCACTGTAATAAATTAATTTCGAGTTAATAAAGCTAACTGCAACTGATAATATAGGCAAGGATCTTTCAGGTATTATAATTTCTACAGATTGCCAATTATCTCCGCCATCATATGACTTCAATAAACCATAAGTAGTAGCTAGATATAGAGTATTAGGAGCTTCCGGATCCATAATAATTTGTTCTAATTCATTAGCCTCTTGAAACTCACTAGTTCTGTCTTCCAACGAAACCCAAGACGCTCCGCGATTATAAGTTTTATATATACCGTGGTTATAAGTAGCAACATAAATAATTGACGTATTACGTGGATCCGTTTTGATATCGGCTATCACATCACCAAACCATTTTATAACACGCCAACTTTGTCCTCCATTAACGCTTTTCAAAAGACCTCCTTGTGCTGTACCCATATAAACGGTGGACGTATTAATCGGATCTATTTCAACTGCAAAAATTGCATATTTGTCATCTGATACGACGTAGGTTTCCCGAAAGCTTTGACCACCGTCCACTGATCTAAAAAATCTACCTCTACGATTTTGATAGGTTCCCAAATAAACATTATTAGTATTATCGGGATCAATAATAATCTTATAAATATTAGCATTCATTGCTAATTGCCCAGCCATATCCTTAACTTGATACCAATGTTCCCCGCCATCTTGACTTTTATATAACCCTCTGCCTCGAGTGCCAACGTATACAGTTCTTGAATTTATAGGATCTATTGCAACAGACAAAACACTTACCGATGAAATACTCACTCCTCTATTTACTGCTATTTTGGCTTGCCACGAATTACCTGCATCATTTGATCTATACATACCAAGATCAGCAGGTGAGAAAAACCAGCTAAAAAGTGAAAAAGGGAAAATTAATAAATAAGCCACTCTTTCCTTAGTTATTATTTCTTTTAAGCTCATAATTGTAATAAAAAATTTTCTAATGCAAGCCTCAAGTTAAAGCTCGGGTTTTGCATACCTGTCACAAGCTCTTGCGCATTACGTAAAAGCTCACTTAACTTAATAATATCATATTTACCATTTTTTTTCATCACCTCGTTGATAGACAAGTCCCCGCAACCAATTTGCGCTAGCATCTTGTCTCTCAATAGCAACTGCCAATAAGTCAGCATTTCCTGAAATTTTACATAATTTTCACTAATCTTTTTGGCAAATAATAATTTTTCATAAATTTCCGCATCTTCTATTTCAATTAATTTTTTTAAAATAAGTTCGTAATCTTTAATAAGTTTAGTGTTTATTAAAAAGTTAATTGCCACCCCTGGACGCCCACTTGCTAATCTAGAAAGACGTTTTGCTAAACGTGGCGAATTATTTGATACGAAAATTTCAATAAAACTTTCCTTGACTAGCCCGAATCGGATAACCTGACAGCGAGAAGTAATAGTCGGTAAAATCTTTTCGTAATGTGACGAGATGCAAATAATGATTGAATTTGGCGGAGGCTCTTCCAAAGTTTTTAATAATGATGTTGTCGCATCACGATTTAGTGTATCAATGCCGTCGATAATGACTACCTTAAATTTAGCCTGAAATACCGATAAACTTAAAAAATGCTGCATACTCCTAATTTGCTTAATTGTTACACCTGCCTCTTTGCCACCCTCCGCTTCTCTTGGTTGGGAGGATATGACCAACATATCTTGATTATCATTCTCGACCCCTTGTATTATTTCAGCAATTTTCAGAGCAACAGTTGCTTTCCCGACTTGAGCTGGGCCCACAAACAAATATGCATGAGCCAAACTATTTTGGCTGTGCAATCTTTTGAACGTTTTTAATATTAACTGATGACCTATTATCATTATAATTACTTACTTGTTACTTTAGAATTTATATATTCTTCAAGGCTATTTTTAAACCGATCCTTTGAAAACTTTTCAGACCATTTACGAATAACCAATGGACTATAGTTGGCGTAATTATTCATTAGTCTTCTAAGCCCATCTGCCAAAATTTCAGGCTTTTGTTCACTAAAGAGTTCTCCATTAATACCAGATAAAACGGTTTCTGTAGCTCCGCCCTGACCATACGCCAGCACTGGCTTGCCATATGTCATGGCTTCAATAGCTGATATCCCAAAGTCTTCTTCGCCTGGCATTAGATAAGCGTAACAATCTCGAAAATATTTTGCTACATCCTGATCGGACTGCCAACCCAATATTTCTATATTTGAACTTGCCATTTTCTCTAATCTTTTTTTATCCGGACCATCTCCAATAATTATTAATTTTAGATTAGAACGATTAAATGTTGTAATAGCAAGGTCAATTCTTTTGTATGGCGTTAATTGAGAAACTACCAAAAAAAATTTATTTAATGAAATATTGACATCGACTGCACCAAGCGTTGATACTGGTGGATAAATTAATTCTGACTCTCGTTGATAATATTTTTTAATTTTATTCTGTGTTGCTTTTGAATTAGCTATAAAAAAATCTACCCTATCGCTGGCACTACGATCCCAAATTCTAAAATAATGAAGTAATGCCTTCGCTAATTTTCTTCGCACAAAGCCAACTGATAAATCATCCAAGTATTGGTTACGATAATCCCATGCGTATCTCATTGGCGCGTGACAATATGAAATATGCACAGTATTTGTTCTAACAACCACACCTTTCGAAAATGCCGATGACGAAGAAATAACTAAATCATATTCTGACAAATCCCATGTTTCTACAATTGATGGCATAAATACTGCTAACCAATTGTATCTATTTCTCAACCAAGTAGGTAATTTTTGTAACGCCGATGGCCTAACATCTCGATTACAAAAATATTTCTTAACTATACTTTCGTCCGCTAAAAGAACATATATCGGAGCGCTTGGAAACAGCTCTGATATATTTTTTAACACCTGCTCGGCCCCTCCAAAACGAGTCAAAAATTCGTGGACAATAGCAACTTTCATTAAAGCTCTGTTAATAATTTCAATGTTTTTTTCGATGCTCTCTGCCAACTGTACTTCTTAACTTGCATCCGCCCTGATTTTATTAACTCCCTAGCTAATTCATCGCTCTTAATAACTCTGTTTATTTTACCAGCTAAATCAGATTCACTCGGTAGATCAAAAAATAGTGCAGCGTTGCCAGTAACTTCCTCATTTATTGATATTTTTGATGCGACAATGGGCACACCCCACGCCATAGCTTCAAGGAGTGGCATACCAAAACCCTCCCGCATTGATGGCCATACAAAAACAGAAGCGTTCCGTAAAGTGAATATCTTTTCCTCTTCGTCCAAATACCCTGGGAAAAAAATATCCTTGAAATATGCCGATAAGTTTGCTGTTTTTTTAATTACCTCGCTACCAAACCCATCTGGACCAGCTAATATCAATTTATGAGGAACTCGATATTTCTCTTTTAAAATATTAAATGCTGCAATTAATATTTTAAGACCTTTTTTTTCTTCAATACGCCCTATATAAAATAAATATTTATAACCCTTCTCCCCCCTGGGTAATTTTCCTGGGTGATCAACCCCGTGTTGAATTACCATAATCTTTTCCGGATTAATGTTATAAAGTTTTACCAAATCATTTTTGGTAGTTTTTGAAACTGCAATAATTGACCTCGCTTTTTCAGCAGCATACTTTGTTGCCCATCTTAAATACTTAACTTGTTTAGAAGAATACATATCTGGATGATATTCATATTCTAGTCCATGAATCGTAACTACCGAAGCGAACGGATGAACTAATGGTAATACATGCACTGGGATAAACAGAACATTAGGCATATTCTTAAACATTTCAATTGCCAATCTTCCTTGTGTCCAAGCGACTGGAAAATCTAAATATTTAATTTCAAAATGATTGGGTAAGTCCCACTGTGGAGAAACTTTTATTTTTTTAGGAACATATAAAACAAAACGATGCTTTTTAGATTCTTCGAGCATCGCCATATGTTTAATTATTTGGTAGCAATATTCTTCCACTCCGGTTCGTGGTTGCTTAAAAGCTGCTGCTGCATTAATCCCAATTATCATAATGTTTATTTTTTTGCCATTATACTACGCTTATATACATCTAGGTGTTCAAGCGCAATTCCTGCACCTTTTGCAACGCACAACATTGCCTCTTCTGCCATATAACAAGGGACACCGGTACTTTCTGTAATCAGTTGGTCTAAATTTCGCAGTAAGCCAGACCCACCTGACAAAACCATTCCTTTATCCATAACGTCAGCAGAAAGTTCAGGTGGCGCTTCTTGCAACACCAACTTAATCGTTTGCAATATCTCGTGCAACTGATCGTCTATGGCTTCTGCAACTTCATTAGTTTTTATTTCAATATTTTTAGGAAGCCCAGTAATCAAATCTCTGCCCCTTACCGAAATTTCTAGCTGTTCCTTGACTGGGAGTGCCGAACCTACTGAAATTTTTATATCCTCAGCTGTTCTCTCACCAATTGCTAAGCTATATTTTTTCCTGATATACTCGGCTATCGCCTGATCAAACTTATTTCCACCGACGCGCGCCGATGCACACGCAACAATCCCACCCAAAGAAATTATAGCAACTTCAGCTGTGCCCCCACCAATATCTATTATCATATTTCCCGATGCCTCATTAATAGGTATACCTGCCCCAATAGCCGCCAAAACAGGTTCCTTTACTAAATACGTAGCTTTTGCGCCTGCTTTCATAGAGGCCTCAATTACAGCTCTGCGCTCGGTAGATGTTATACCCGCAGGAACGGCAACCATCACTTCTGGTCTAAATAATCTTACAGGCCCAAGCGCTTTCGAAATAAAATAACGGAGCATTGCCTCCGTTGTTCTATAGTCAGCGATTACGCCATCTCTCATTGGCCGCGAGGCGACTATTGAATCTGGCGTTCGCCCAAGCATTTCTTTGGCTTCAAACCCTACCGCTAACACCTTATTATCGTGAATTGATATCGCCACGACCGTGGGCTCATTAACCACAACGCCCTTCTTTGGCAAATACACTAATGTATTTGCCGTACCTAAATCAATACCAATTTTTTTTGCAAATCTCATATTCTATTTATTTTAGCTCCTAAATTAACCAACCTTTTCTCTATTTCTTCATAACCTCGGTCTATTTGATAAATATCTGATATTTCAGATTTCCCTTTCGCCACCAATGCTGCTATTAACAAACTAGCACCAGCTCGCAAGTCAAAACTTGTAATTTCCATCGCTTTTAGATCAACAGGACCAGTAATTATTGACTCATGCTGATTCAATATCTTAACGTGAGCACACATCTTTTGCAACTCTAGCAAATAATTCATTCTACCTTCATACATCCAGTCGTAAATTAATGTTTCTCCTTCAGCTTGGGTCGCCATGACTGCAAAAGGTGGCAAATTATCAGCGGCAAAACCAGGGAAAGGCATATTATGAACTTTTGCTATCGCTTTCAACTTATTTGGACACTTAACCACTAAGCTCCCGAGAGAATATCCCCAGCTACTTTTTTTAACATTAATAAATTCAAATTTTAAACCCGCCTCACGAAACTTCTGCATTTCCATCGGGATGAAATCAATAACAACATTGCTAATTATAATATTACTTTTTGTAGCTCCTGCTAAAGCTATAAACGTACCCATTTCTATTGGGTCGGGAATCAACGAATAATTAGAACCTAATAATTTTTTTACTCCTTTAATCACCAATACCGAACTTCCAATCCCAGATATTTTTGCTCCCATACTGACTAAAAAATGGCATAAATCTTGAGTGTGTGGCTCAACGACTGCACACCTAATAATTGTTTCTCCCTGCGCAAGTACTGCGGTTAGTATCGCATTTTCTGTTGCAGTGACAGAAATTTCACTAAGCGTTAAATCTGTACTCTTTATTTCTGATGAATTGAAACTAATTCCTTTTTCCGATTCTAAGACTTTGACTCCCAAAGTTCTAAAGGCTTCCAAGTGAGGCGCAATTGTTCTAGCTCCAATAATACAACCACCCGGTCTATTCATAGAAAATTTTTTTACGCGGCCACATAACGCACCCCAGAGTAAAATTGACGATCTCATTTTACAAACTATGTCATTGTTAATATCTTTTATAGCAATTTTTTTTGCATGTACCAACAATTTATTTCTTCCAATCCACCTAACCTCAACACCGAGTAATTGCATTAGTTCAATCATCCTGTACAAGTCTTCAATTTTAGGCACATTATCGATTTCGCACGGCTCACTGGTCAACAAGCTTGCTGCCAAAATGGGCGTAGCAGCATTTTTTGCTCCACACACTGAGATAGTTCCACTTAATTTTCCCCCACCATCAATAATTAATTTTCCGAACATAAATATATCATATTGAAAATTTTGATTTAATGCAATTAATTTATGATTATTTCATACACTAACTGTTATAAACATTGCTAAAACGTCAAGCTTAGATGTATAATTTGCTTATGACTTTAGCACACAGACGTATTATACTTTATAGCTTTATTCTAATATTTATTCTGATAATCCCTCCTATTATAGCCTACTCCTTTGGCTATAATTTTGATTGGCAGACAAAATCTTTCATCAAAACTGGTATTTTTAATGTTAAATCTTACCCCTCAAATGCAAATATTTTAATTGATAATAAATTATATAAAAAAACTCCTAATTTTATCAAGGGTCTCAAACCAAAAGTATACAATTTAAAAGTTACTAAAGCTGGCTATTCTACCTGGTCAAAAGATTTACAGATAAATCCAGCCAAGATAACAGAATCAGTCAATATCTTATTGCTGGCCCAAGAACCAATAATCAAAGTAGTTAAGCAAAACCTAACTCCGTCATTTAAGATTGAAGATTATTTTTATACAACAAGTACAATAAATTATTTAGTAAATGACTCAAACCAAATTCTTTATCAAGTAAATCCTCAAAATAATCAACAGTCACAAATCAGCGTACAGCCATTGCTAGAAACCGGAGATTACAAAATAATTACTTCGAAAAATAAGAGCTCAATTGCTGTTTTATCAGAGTCTCACACACTATACTTGTTTGATACCGAATCCAAATCATTTAATAAAATTACGAACAATGCTTTAAATGCAGAATTTTCTACTGATAACAGAAAAATTTTATATTATACAAAAAATGAACTATGGGTTATGTGGCTGACTAAGACAGAAATCCAACCCTATAAAGAAAGCGGTGACTATGAACTTATCACGCGATTCGGAGAGCCGATTACCAAAGCCGTGTGGTCAACCGTTGACAATGAACATATTTTTTTTGTTATAGGAAATACTATAAAGATGGTTGAGCTTGACGGTAGAAGTAACAGAAATATCAATGATTTTCTAAAAATCTCGGGTAACAATGCTCAATTGTATTTTAATAATGGCTCTCTGTATTTCACGGAAAATAATATTTTAAAATCCACGATTATTAAAAATTTGTTTTTACAGCAAATACTCAATTAGTTATACTAACAAAAAACACCCCACGAACATGCGGGGTATTTTTATAATTATCGTTTTGCCCATTGAGGCGCCCTTCGAGCAGATCGTAATCCTGGTTTTTTTCTTTCTTTTTCTCTAGGGTCCCTTTTAATATATCCAGCTCTTTTTAGCTTTTTTCTAAAATCAGCATTAAATTCAACAAGAGTTCGTGCAATACCGTGTCTAATCGCCTCCGCCTGAGAATTAATTCCGCCGCCAGAAACCATTACTGTTAACTCAAATCTATTTAGTGACTTCAACTTCACCAATGAATCTTCAACAATTTTTTGCTGCAACCAATGCACAAAATATTTCTTATAGGGCTTCCCATTAACCTCAATATGCCCAACTTCTTCCTCCCATGGCCGAGCAGAAAATAATCTAACTCTTGCGACAGAGCTCTTACGGCGTCCTACTGCTTCCCAATATTTCTTCGGGTCAACAACGGCGTCCACTTCTTTTTCTGGATCTTTATCTTTTTTAATTTTAGCTTTTGTTTTTGTTTCTACCATCATTTTATTTGTCCTCCAAATAATTTTAATCTTGTCATCATCCTCTCCCTTAACCGATTCTTCGGCAACATCCCCCAGACAGCTCTTTTCACAACCTCTTCTGGACGATTCTTCATCAAATCTTCCATCTTTGTTTCTTTGATACCACCTAAATAATTACT
>PFDW01000021.1:10060-10577 GCA_002793835.1 Candidatus Portnoybacteria bacterium CG10_big_fil_rev_8_21_14_0_10_36_7
ATGAAAGATATGCAAAAAGAAAAACAAAACTTCACGCGCGATTGCCTGATTGCATGTCGAACGAAATAAACATCGGAGATTATATTGAAATAAAAGAATGCCGCCCTATCAGCAAAATAATTCACTTTGTTGTAGTCGGAAAAGTAAATTCAAGGGAAGATACATCTAGGAAACCGTTAGGTGTCCTAGATAAAGGAGAAGAAAAATGAATAGAGCATTAATAATGGTTGGAAAAGAAATTATTGAAGGAACAGTTACTGAAAGTTATCAATTATTAATTGGATGTGATTATTTGTCTAGCCAATATAATGAATCTGAACAAAATCGCAGTCAATTTTTAGAAGAAGTTAGTGAAATATTTGCCAACAGAATAATTGATGGAGAATCATACTCTGTAGGACTTTTTAATGGATTAAAAATAGATAAAAAAACAAATAGACATGTTAAAATTCAGAGATTAGAAGATTCTTTAGCAAATTATTTATCAAATCAAATATGTGTTCGAGTATCAGACTTA
>PFDW01000070.1:0-147 GCA_002793835.1 Candidatus Portnoybacteria bacterium CG10_big_fil_rev_8_21_14_0_10_36_7
CATCTGCCGAAGGATAAGTGGAAGTAGAATGAAGAAGAATTAAATCCTGCTCGCCAAGCACGTTTGTCGCATGCCTAATTTCTTCTACGGTGCTCATACCGGTGGATAAAATTACCGGCTTTCCGGTAAAGCTAACCTTCTTTAACA
>PFDW01000070.1:195-1505 GCA_002793835.1 Candidatus Portnoybacteria bacterium CG10_big_fil_rev_8_21_14_0_10_36_7
TAAATTTCTCCAAAAAATCAACGCTTTTTACGTCCCAGGGAGAAGCAAACCAGATTATTCCTTTTTCTTTACAATACCTGTCTATCTCTTGATACTCTCTTTCTCCAAATTCAAGCCCTCTTTTTAAGTCGCCATTTGTCGGACCAAAAGGATTTTCTCTCGGCCTTGCCAATTCTTCGGGAGTATAAACAAGCTCAATAGTCCTTTTTTGAAACTTTACCGCGTCACAGCCGGACGAAACCGCTGCGTCTATTAATTGTTTGGCAATATTAATATCGCCGTTATGATTTATGCCTATTTCAGCAATAATAAAGGTTGGTTCTCCTTCGCCTATTAATTTATTGCCGATTTTTACTTTTTTTGCTTCTTTTCCCATGTTTTTTTAATTTATTAAAGTTGATGCGTAATAAGATTTTGCTAATTTTTAGGGTAAATTTTAGAGATTTTATTCGGGAAATTCCCTGAAATTTCTTAAATTTTAGGTTAATTTCTTATTACGCATTATCTTTATTAATGTTGATAATTATTTTTTGACCTTTTTTATTTTTTTACAAATAATCCTATAAACCAATTGTCGTTTTTTCTTGATATTTTATCTTCTAAATAAATAGTTTTAAGCGGTTTAAAATATCCAGAAAAATGATAAATTAAAGCATTTGGATTTGGAATAATATCCTTTCCAACAAAGTCAGATTCTAGGGGTGGAAAATTCTGGCTAATAAGTAAAAAATCTCCTTTTCGGGTTTTATTATTTATACTTTGAATTACATTTTCCATCTTTTTAAAGACATACCAAAGAGTCCCCCTAATTGAAAATAATCTTTTTTCTTTTTTTTTGCCTTTGCTAAGTTTTGTGTTATTTTTCATTAAATCAAGTTTTTTAAACGAGTATTCGGGAAATATTTTTTTTGCTTTTTTTAGGGCTGTCGGTGAAATATCATAGCCCAATGCTCTGCACTCAGAAGATCCTGTTTCTTTTTTTAATATATCTAAAAAATAACCTAACCCACATCCAAAATCGCAAATATAATCAAAAGGAGAATATTCTTTTAACAATTGAATGGTCAGCTTAATATCCAAAGAATCATGTTGTTTATTTTGATGCCAAGGAATTTCTTTTGATTTTCGATACATTTGCTCAAATTCCCCTATAAACTTGCCGTTTTTTATAACAAAATCGTGATAATCCTCAGAATTTATCTTCTTCATAATTATTAAACGAATAGGGTGAATGTCCGCTCAATTTATTTTTTCCACCCGCGGCGTCCCATTTTTTAATTTGCTGGACAATGTCAATTCCGACATTGCTA
>PFDW01000070.1:1566-9828 GCA_002793835.1 Candidatus Portnoybacteria bacterium CG10_big_fil_rev_8_21_14_0_10_36_7
CATTTATTTTTTGCATAATAATGGTAAGACCCAAATTCATGAATATCTTCTTCAAGATCAATATTAAATTTATAACGATGTCCCAATTTTCTTTTTAAAAAAGCTAAATTCAAAAAAATTGAGCCATCTTGAGGCGCACCACAAAAAATAGGAACTTTATTACGATACGCGTTAACCAATATACTTCTGTTCAAATCTGCTCTTTTAAACCTTCTTCGCCCATATCGCGCTAAATGCTTGCCCAAATAATAATGAAATTCGGTTGTTGTCATAGACCGAGAGAAATCCGGCCTGCGAACTAGATCCACAATTAAATTATCTGTTTTCCACAAATCATCTTCAGGAAAACCAATATCGTAAATTCTTGTCCAACCGGCTTGCCTCAATTTAACATCATTATGACCAGACCCTATTTCAAACCAATCACCGCTTTCCAATCTTTGTACGTCATGATAAATATTTGCGCCAGTTGTAGTAATTATGTCAACAAATCCCGCTTTTATAAATGGAATTATACATGAAGCTCCAAAATCAGCCGGAGTCATTGCGCCAGAAATAGCCAAAACAATCGTATGATCCTTTTCAATCATACGTTTTATTATTTCGTATCCATCGCGTAATTCTCTGCCAACATAAGCACCAAAAGCTTTATCAAAAAGTTCAGCAGTAGTTTCACTACCCGTAATCGGATCAGTTTCTACTCTCTTGCCAACAAATTTTTTGCTTAAATGCTTCATGGATATTTTATTACCAACCAAATAATCGTCCTACTTCATCAGCTGTTTCTCTCCGCCTGGCAACAGTTATGACGCCGTTCTGCGCAATCACCTTAGCCGGAGATGATAACAAACAATGATGTGACGCTAACGGATCTTGATAGGCACCAGTATCTAAAATTACCAAATACTGCCAACCTCCATTATCTATATCTTCCAACCGTGGCAATAATGTATATGTTCCACCAGCTGTATAGCGGTCATCGGAATCGCAACTTGAACCAGCCAACCAAACACGATTTAATTTTTTTGCTTTTATATTATTTACTGGCGTAATATGCCACTTCTGATGAATCGCCCAAGTATCTATCATATCGTTAATAAAGCTCCCATCAATAACGTACCATTTTTTGGCCGCTCCATTAAGTATCGGCTTTTCACAGAGAACCTTAAAAATAGTAACTTGGGCAGGGGCCACCATGTATCTGCCCCACTCACAAATTATATTCGGCGGGTTGATTCCTGCCTGCTCACTTTCTCTCTTAAGAGTAATGATTATTTTTTTGATGATATTACTAACATTATAACTTTTCTTTTTTTCATAAGGGACAGCCAACCCTCCGCCAATATCTAATGTATCAAGGGAGGGGTTGTCTTTCTTTAATTCTATATATACCTCCATGGCCTTTTTCGCCGCTCGCACAAAATCGTCCTGCTCTATAACTTGAGACCCGATATGATAATGTAAAATTTTTAAATTTCTAATTCTACCGAGATCTATAATTTCTTCAGATATTAACCCATATCTATCGAATTTCTTATCCCAGTGAGATTTTATCTTTATATCCAGGCAAAGACGTATACCCACATCTCCTCTATATTTTTTGAGTGATTCGTATTCATTTAAATCTTCGATCATCGGTATAATAGATAATCCCTTGTCTCGCAATTCAGTAATTAAACCTAGATACTTATCTGTCTTTGGGCCATTACAAATCACCCTAATTCTTGGGCTAAACTGACCTTGCTCCCAAAGCTTCCGTACCAACCATAATTCATTATATGAACTAGTTTCTAAGTTTGCCCCTTCACTGATCAATGATAAAACAAATTCTTTATTTTGATTAACCTTCATCGGATAATGATAGTAGAACCTACCTTTATAATTTTGATCTTTTAAATGATAATTGAATGTTTGCATCAAATCATTTAATCTCTTTTCAATAATAAACGGAAAAACAACTTCCAACGGGCTGTTGAAACGATTTACTAGATCATGAAAATTATATTGATAGTTCCCTTCCTTGACCACCAATCCCCCATCTTTTGACACATCGAAAAATTGAGTATTAAATTCTTCTCTACCGAGCTTCCAGAACTTTTTGAAATTTTTCATCTGATAAATTTTCCTTCATTTCTATTATCAATCAAAACTAAAAAAAAGCAAGTAATTTTCTATATTTTTACAAAAAAACTATTTCTTCATTAATAATTATACCAAATTTTTCTTTAACTGATGAACGTATAACCTCAATTAATTTTTTAACATCACTAGCTTTTCCGCCACCCAAGTTAACTAAATAATTAGCGTGTATATCAGACACTTTTATTTGACCAATCTGTTTCCCCTTAAGGCCACATTCGTCAATTAAATAAGCGGTGGCTAAAAATCCACTTTTTATTTTATTTGCCGGAATTAATTTTTGGAATTCCTCAGGATAATTTTTCAGTTCAATATTTTTAAAAACACTTCCAGCAGAAGGCTCATGAGGATGCCTACCTTGTCGACTGCTCATTACTGATTTTACTGCTTCATCTATTTTAGATTGCTCTTCTTTTTTTAATCGTAATTTTACTGAAATAACTATATCTTGATTATCAACCGATTTAAATTTTGAAGATCGATAACTAAACTGACATTCTTCACTCGATAGCTCAATACTTTCCCCTGAACGCAATATATCAATACTTTCAACAAGCATGCCGATATTTTCCCCGTAAGCTCCTGCATTTCCACAAACTGCTCCTCCAACAGTCCCAGGTATACCAAACGCCCACTCCAAACCAATCAACCCATCACACTTTGCGCTCACAAAAACTTTTGACAAAAGAGCACCAGCACCAATTTTTAATAATTTCGTATCACCTTCATCAATGATTTCTAATGAATCATTTTGTACTTTAATTACTAAACCGTCCAAACCATCGTCGTTTACCAATAAGTTACTGCCTCCGCCCAAAATGAAATACTGCATATTTTTTTCTGTGCTCCATGCTACGGCATGTTTTATGTCTTCAATTGTTTTGGCACGCAAAAAAAACTTTGCTGGGCCACCAATTCGCCAAGTAGTGAAATTAGCTAATACAATATTTTGCTCAAAATTATTTTCTGACATTGCCACCTGTTTTATATAAATTAATTTCTGACTGATTGACTATATATACCATATCCCATGCCCTACCGGAACTAATAAAATCAACTGAAGTCATATCAACCCAATGTTTTGTACCATCACCATTTATTTCGTAAACCTTTTTATCACCACCTGCTCTTATCAAAGAAGCCTCTTGATAGAAGCCCAACTCTGCAGGCTCTACATCTATTATTGAGCTCCATGTTAAATGCCCATACAAGTTAAATATTTCTGGATTTTGAATCCATCTTTTGTATTTGCCATTTTTAATAATATAAACTTTAATATCACCTTTAGCTCTTAGAACAGAGCCATCTGGATAATTTGGAAAAACCACTGTTGGACTTGGCTCATAATCTTGTGTTAATTCATTCACCAAAGTCGCGCTATAAGAAAACTTGTACGACAATTCATTATTCCCAAAATCTGATTGCTTATTTATCGCTATTGGTAAAATATTAATTTTTAAATTCTTAGAACCCCATTTTGTTATATAAATTATTCCTTTCCCATTATTTATTTCTAAATTTTTAACGACTACCGAACCTTTTGATTCTTCAAGAATATAAGGCACACTGAACTGACCATCGCTCGGCAATGTTATTTCCACTTTTAAAATATTCGGCGCAACACCTACTGTGGTTAAGCGGGAAAATAGCATCAACGCCTTACTTGACCAATCCTTTAATGAATTTTGACCCGACACAGAAATATTTGTACCAGCTGTAATTTCATAACTTATAGATGGCTTAGCAATCACACCTTGAGTTTTCAGTGGTCCTGCTGTATAACAATATCTTGAAGAATTAATCGTACAATTATTAATATAATTTGCAACGGACCAATTAACGAAAATGTCGGAAAATTTTTCTACAGACCCCAGAGACTTCAATGCCTTATTTATACTTGCTATTCCAGTACTGTTTTCGCTTATCATCGCCCTAAGTATTTTTATACCAAAATGCTCCACTAAATACTGCATAAACAAATTAATTGAACTATAATCGATAGTCGCATTTTTCCACTCTGTCAATGAGTCTGAAGGGTCAAGCATAAAGTTAGAAATTCTCCTTTCGAGATCGGATCCTGAATACTCAGCATCATAACCCAATAGAGTAGGTGCATATTCTGAACGAGACTCATTCAACCAAATATCTTCATCGTATCCACGTACTATTTTTTTTTGATAAAAAGTAATCATATGCTGAAATTCGTGAGCCAAATAAGACTTCGCATTTGCAGTTTGTATATAGGAGCTGTTCAAATAAATTATCTCCCTCTCATTAGATAAAGTATTCTGCTGTTTAAAATATTCGTCTCCAGAATTAAAATAGCCACCAGCATTATTAACAATTTGCGTCACTAGGATTGTCAAACGAACATCGTTGTCTATCCCTGGGCTCCATTCCGATCCATATGCACCTATCATTTTAGGTCTTATATTTATGTCAAACTCTTGTGCTAGTTGGTCTATCGAATTGTTAATACTAATCTGTGATCCCTCGCTCAATGAATAATACCAGCCATCCTCAACATAAACATATGTATAATTACTTATTCTATTTAAGGTAGCGTTAATTTGAGATACTGCGCCTTTTTGGTACACAGGGTCAACACTAAAAATTTTTTTATCGCCTATTGATGCAGCACAAACAATTGATGGTGACAGCACCCAAAAAAATAGAATAATTATTATGTGTTGAAACTTTGTTTTGTTTATCATCAAATTTGTCATCTAATTTTATACAATTAAGTAAAATAATGCAACCAAAAACCCCCACACGAGGGCTTTTATTTCGTATACTATTTTTGCAATTCGTCTAAATCCTTTTTTGCGGCAACATTCTCAGGATGTGCGCTAACTAATTTTTCATAATATTCTATCGCTTTTGTATTATCACCGTTATCCTTAAAATAAACAGCTAAATATGCTAATAAATCATTATGGTCTTCGTTATTTGCTAGACCCCTTAAAATTGTATCCTCCATTTTTGCTTGATCATTCAGCTGATAACGATATAAGTCTGCTAATGCTATAGAATATCTAACAGTATAAGGATCTAGATTTATTAGCTTTCCATAAACTTTCTCAACATCATTAAATTTCTTTTCATTTATATAAACACTGGCTAGATTCCAAAGCACCAAATTATCGCTTGGCCTTAGCTCTAGCGCCTTAAGATAATATTTTTCAGCACCAGTGAGATCCCCAACAATGTTTCTCTGCGCTCCAATTATTGCATATGCTGTAAAATCGTTATCTTCGTTTCCATCTCGCAGATCATTTTCTGCCTTATCAATCGTTTCTCTAACCTGTTGGCCTTGAAGATGATTATTAAGAAGCACCTCAAAAGCCTCCTGCTCTTTTGTTGCTTGATAGTTATTATAAAACGAGATACCGCCAATAATTCCTAAAACAAGAACTAAAGATAACACTATATAATTTCTATTATTCATATAATTTTATTTAAACTTTTTTAACAATTCATCAACTTGCGCCGATGAATCAGCATTAATATTCAAAATATTTTTTGCTGCGTCAATTGCTTTGTTCTTCTCTCCATCCGCATAAAAACTTTCCGCAAGTCCAATATACCAATCTAATGTAAGTGGATCAACCTTAATCAATGATTGATAAACACTAATTAACCTATCGTATTTTTTTGCCTGTATATATACGTCCCTCATAAACATTAAATATATCTTGCTACTTTCGTAATTGAATCTATTAATGATTGCTTCGTCAATTGCTACAGCAGACTCATCCCATTCCCCCATGTTTGCAAGCACTAGCGATTTATTCCAATACCCATCCGCAAATTTAGAATTTAGATCAATGACATGATTTAAAATATCTATTGCTTCTTGATTCTTGCCTTGCATCAATTTTAAATTTGATTGTTCAAAATAAACTTGCTGCCTTCTAGGACTTAAAGCAATCGCTTTGTCTACCGCCTCATTTGCCATCATATATAATTCATCTTTCTTATCACTTTGGAAAATAGCCAATTTTGTATATAGCCTACTTAAATCTAGATAGTACCTCACATCAAGCGGATACTGCTCGTTACTTTTCTTTGTTTCACTGATAGCAAAATTTATTCCACCTATAATCTCATCCACTTGGGCTTGAGTCACATTAGATGAATAAGCCAAGTTGTCCGCCATCTTAGAAACATAATTTACTAACCTCGATATTGATTCCGCGTCACCAAACAAATTATTAGAAAGTGACTTTTGACTTATACCCATAACCGTAGCAAATGAAACTTTACTCTGATCCCTGGCAGACTCAAATCCCACCTGCATTGCTTGCCCAGTCCAATAAGCAGAATCAATGATTTTTGCATGAACTCTTACACACATAAACAAAACAATTATTCCAAAAAAGATAGTCCACCCTATTAGGCCGCCACCATCGTTTCCAAGACTATTCTTTCTTAATTTTTTAGTTTCTTTATTGTCATACCCATCTTTCTCTTCTCCATGCACGAAAAAAAGAATTACGGCAATTATTGTAAAGAACATCATATAACTAGACATCATTTCAAACACAAAAAAATTTTGCAAAAAATACGCAATTAAGAAAACAAAAAGCAAACTATACAAATGATAATCCTTATCCCGTCTCTTCATAGCGCCAAAAAGCAAATAAAGAGGCAACAAGAGTGTACCAATAATATATGCCAATAATCCTAGTATGCCACTGTCCGTGGCCCACTGGAATACTATATTATGCGCACGATCAAACCATACCTCAGAATTTGTGCCCTCTACTGTCAATGGATTGAAATATTTATTATAGACAACATTATAATTTTCCGGCCCCCAACCCAACCATGGTTTTTCTTTAAAACCTTCGAAACCAATGTTCCATGCATACAATCTAGCCTGAATTTCAGATAAACCATTATATATACTGCTTATCCTATTTAAAACGCCTACATTCTTTACTACATTGCTATTCCTAAATAAATAAAGCGACCCGGCGAAGACAGCAATCGCTACTAGAATATATATAAAATACTTTCTGCTATTTGACCCCCTTTGGAAATACACATAAAGCATGCTGTATAAAAAAGTAGCGCCAAACATCGATACTATAACTCCACGGCTGCCTGTATAAAAAATTGCTATAGTATTTAAAAAGAGAGAGATGCCATAAATATACTTCCAATCCATAGATTCAGACTTATCAAACAGAAGAATCATAGAAAAGACATACGAAAACATTAAAAACGCCGCTAAAAATATTGGATTACCTATAGTACCGCCAACTCTAGCCACCCCAGTCTCCACCAACCCCGGAACTCCAAGTTTTTGGCCGATACCATAAAGACTCATAATCAAGCCGACTATCACGGCCCCTCTCATTAGAAAATATGCATCCTTACGGCTTCGAATAACCCCTGATAACATTATAAAAAATAAATAGTAATGAGTGAACACAAATAAGCCATTCATTCTTTCATATGTACTCCAAATACTTCTATAAACATTTACACCAGTTAAAGAAGTAAGTACAACTACAAAAAATAAAACCGTTATCGCCGAAAACCCAATATTAATCTTAGGCCTATACTGTGGGAAAGAGATTATTAGAGGCAAATAAAATACCAGCAAAAGCTCAACCAATATTACGAATGCCATTGTTTTAGGGACCACGAAAGGGAATATCAGGCTTTTCCCAATATACAATGGAATAAATAAAGCCCCCAAGAGACCAAACTTCACTATATTATAAAATATTTTTTCTCTATTCATGTTTATTACCAATTAAAGGATTAATTAATTATATCGCACAGTTTGATTTTTGCAAGCATAAATAGTAAGATTATTTAAACAAACCAATGAATAATAGATCAACCAGACTTAGACAATTTACGTTAGGACTAGGTGATATTACGTTACTTTATGTGTCACTTTTAGCGACACTGTTTTTGAGATATGGAGAGATCAGCTCCCACCTCATTAACAGTCATTTTTTACCATTCACGATATTATTTGTAGTCTGGCTCATTATATATTATAGCCAGGGATTTTATGATTTAAGCCTTGCTAAAAACAACATTGATTTTTGGTCCTCACTTTTAAAAGCCACTATAATAAACATAGCAATTGGTGTAGCTTTT
>PFDW01000070.1:9886-13275 GCA_002793835.1 Candidatus Portnoybacteria bacterium CG10_big_fil_rev_8_21_14_0_10_36_7
TTAATTTATTACTAAGAAAAGAAGCATTCAGAACCAACACTCTATTTATCGGTAATAGTATCGAGGCACAAGAAATCATTGCTAAAATTCAATCAAATCCACAGCTCGGCTATAATGCCAAATTACAAATATCCACCAAACAAATAAACAATGCTATCGAATTAGCTGCTATTATTAATGAACATCAAATTAAAGTAATTGTTGTTGCAGATGACCCCCATGCTAATCAAAAACTAGCAAAGATATTGTTCCAATGCTTACCATTCCAAATTAATATATATGACTTACCAGTTTTTTATGAAAAGATTACGGGTAAAATACCAATCAATGCGATAAACCAAATGTGGTTTTTAGAAAATTTGGTTGAAAGTGAATATGGTTCATATGAAACAATTAAAAGATTTTTAGATATTATTCTTGCTACTAGTTTTAGCATTATTCTATTAATTTTATCACCAATCATTACAGTCTTAGTTAAGCTTTCAAGCAAAGGGCCAATCTTTTACAGTCAAACACGTATAGGCAAAAATGAAAAACCTTTTAAACTAACTAAGTATCGCTCAATGATTCACAACGCAGAAACAAATAAACCTCAGTGGACAACTCAAGGTGATAGCCGAGTGACTACTATTGGTAAATTTTTGAGAAGAACCTTTTTGGATGAACTGCCACAACTTTTTAGCATTATCAAAGGAGAAATGTCATTTGTTGGCCCAAGACCAGAAAGACCAGAATTTGTTGAACAACTAGAAAAAACTATCCCCTTTTATCAAATGAGGCATATTGTAAAACCAGGCCTTACTGGTTGGGCACAAATCAGCTACCGCTACGGCTCATCAGTAGAAGATTCTACAGAAAAATTAAAATACGACCTTTATTATATAAAAAATCGATCGATCGCTCTTGATATTGGAATAGTCTTAAAGACAATTAAGTTAATCTTTAAAGAACGATAAAAAAAAATGAGCATTTTTTCGCATCTCAGACAAAAAGTAGCTTTGACTTTACATAAATCCGAACGATATGTTAAAACTGATATGGTCTACCTCGTCAAAGAAGGCGGGTGGCTAATGATTGGCCAGTTTATTTCTTTAGCACTGCTTTTTTTGTTATCGGTTGTCCTTGCTAATCTTCTTTCTCAAGAAACATACGGTAATTACAAATATGTTTTGTCCCTTGCTGGTCTATTGAGTGCCCTATGCTTATCGGGAATGAATACAGCAGTTTCCAGAGCAGTCGCACAACAAAAAAATAACTCACTACAATCCGCTTTTAAAACACAATTAAAATGGGGGGTGTTTCAATTTTTAATTGTTCTGCCAATTGCTTATTATTATTTTATTAACAGTAATCACGCGCTCGCCTTATCGATGCTAATTATTGGCAGTTTTGTACCGCTAATGAATAGCGCCAATACTTATACTGGAGTTTTGACCGGGAAGAAAGAGTTCAAAACATTTACTATCTATAACACTTCAGTAAGTATTATTACGACATTATCACTACTCGTAACAATATTATTAACTAGCAATTTTATCTGGCTACTTTTTATTTATTTTTTAAGCGCTACTATAGCTAATTTAATATTTTACCAGCGAACAATAAAAATATTTAATATTAAGAACGAAGAGGATGATGAGACGCTTTCTTTTGGCAAACACCTAAGCTTAATAAATCTACTCCCAACAATAGCTTACTACATTGATGGGGCTCTCATTTTCCATTACCTAGGAGCAATAGATTTAGCAGTATATAATTTTGCTATTGCAATGCCAGAACAGATTAAGGGCTTCTTAAAAAACATCATGTCCTTAACATTCCCGAAGTTTTCTCAACAATCAATCATAGATATAAAAGCCTCTATCTGGAAAAAAAATCTTTACTTTACGCTAGGCATATTGATTATTATTATTCTATACATAGTTGCAGCGCCAACTATGTATAGAATATTTTTCCCTAAATACTTGCAATCAGTTTATTATTCACAAATTTTTGTTATTTCCCTACTGGCAATGTCAAGCATGGTATCTAAAACAGCGCTTATGTCTCAAACCGCAAAAAAATCATTGTATAAACTAAGCGTCATTGCCGCGATAAGCCAAATTGCCGTAACCTTCTTACTAATCTTATATTATGGAATACTTGGAGCAATCATATCTAAAATATTGATGCGTTTTTTTGACATGACTTTATCTGCATGGTTTATAAAAAAGTTATAATTTTTGTTAATGGGAAACGATAAAAGGATGCACCGCCTTGCTAATTAAATCCTAGCTGACAGAAATTATGGAAATAAATATGATATACGCCAAATATTAGGATGGTAGTTAAAAGAATTTATTCCTTAAAATAGAAAAAGCGTAGCGCAAAAATTTTGGATTAACAAAAAATAACTGTCCATATCGTTCTCGCCATATATAATTTCTTAAAATTTTTCTTGCACGCTCTGGCCTTAGCACAGTATTCACCTTGCCTGCTAAATCTAAGGCCCCTCCCCACGAATTGCTGCCCACCATTTTTGCTAATTTTGTTCCGGGATATGGGATAGGGGTGTTTATACGTGGAACATTCAAATCATTATTCACTATAAATTTTGCGGACTCTTTCAAAGTTTTACGATTTTCGCCCGGCAAATTCGCAAGGCAAAATGCACGCAAGTTTATATCCAATTCTCTGCACAAATTTGCAACTTCAGTAACTCTTGATAGTGTAACGCCTTTCTGGCTCAACCCAACGACTTTATTTGACCCAGACTCAAATCCAAAATTAATCAACTTACAACCAGCTCGCTTCATAAGCGTTAAAATTTCTCTATCCAAGCTTGATGCTCTCGCACTACAACCCCAAGTAATATTTATATCAGTAGATTCTATCAGAATTAAGCATAATTCTTTTACTCTAGCCCTATCAATAACAAACTCCCAATCTTGAAAATATATTGATTTAATACCAAACTCAGATACTAAATATTTAATTTCTTCATAGACTTTTTTAGCTGATACTGCTCGATATCTACTTGGCATCATCTTTTTTAAACAGAAAACGCACTGCCCTGGACATCCACGTGATGACAGCATAATTGTGAATGGCCATTCTAAATCACCAGTTGAATAACGATACAAATGCATAGGTAAGGATCCATAATCAGGGAATGGATAGTCTGTTAAGTCGTTCACAAATGTTCTATCGGAATTATGAAAAGTTTTATCATGATAGCGATAAGACAACCCTTCAATATTACCAAAGTCATTTTTTCCGCTTAAAATAGTTTTAACTAATTCCGTACACGTTAACTCTGGCTCACTACGAACTATAAAATTTACTTTACAATTTTTGAAAACCCAATCTGGGGTCATCGAGCCAGTTGGGCCAATGATAATTATATTACT
>PFDW01000063.1 GCA_002793835.1 Candidatus Portnoybacteria bacterium CG10_big_fil_rev_8_21_14_0_10_36_7
CAGCCGCCGACCCACCCGACGACCCACCAGGGACCTTGCTCAAATCACGTGGATTTTTTGTTGCCCCAAAAGCTGAATTTTCTGTTGAGGAACCCATGGCAAATTCATCACAATTTGTCTTTCCTAAAATAATTGTATTAACACTTTCTAAAAACCTGATGACAGTCGCATCATACGGGGCTTTATAATTTTCCAGCATTCTTGAGCCAGCCGTTGCACTAAATCCTTCCACCATAATATTATCTTTAATCCCCAATGGTATTCCACAAAGAGCATTACTGTCTCCTGCCAAAATCTTTTCATCAGCTTTTTTAGATTGCTCTAGCGCACTTTCATTCATAGTTTTTAGAAAAGCCATAATTATTGAGTCCTTTTCTCCGATATTATCTAAATAAGCAGTCGTTAATTCCACCGAACTAAGCTTTTTTTCATCAAGCAATTTACGAGCTTCAACAATTGTCAACTTACAGATATCATTCATAAAACTTTTTTTACCTTAATATGATTATTTTTTCTATCAGGCGCCAAACTCAGTAACTTCTCACGATTTTTCTTTTTTTCTTCAGGCGTCATCGCTCTTTGAACGTCATTGCGAGTTTCATCGACTAAACCAGTTATTTGAAAAGTTGGCTCAACACCTTCAATGTCCACCTCATTTAATTGCTCAACAAAATCTAAAACTGCCGACAAGTCCTTTTGGTACTTATCAATCTCTTCCTCCCCCATGTTGAGCCTTGCTAATTTAGCAATTTTTTTTACTTCTTCTTTAGATAACATTTATTTAATTAGTTTCAAAAATTCATTTTCATTCAAAATTTTTATTCCTAATTTTTTAGCCAGGCTATATTTAGAGCCTGCGTTTTTACCTGCTATCACATAATCTGTTTTATTACTCACACTCCCCGACACCTCCGCACCTGCGTCTCTTACTTTGGCCTTAGCATTATCACGTGTAATGGCCTCCAGCTCACCCGTGAATACAAAAGTTTTACCTTTAAATTTGTTATTTTCTTTTCGCGGGCTTTCCTCTTCAACAACAACTCCGAGGTTAATTACTCTATCAATAAAATTCTTATTCTTTTTTTCTCCAAACCAGTTAGCAACGCTTTGGGCCGCCACAGGTCCGATGTCTTTTACACTTATTAAATCATCTTGTGACGCACTTTGCAATTTCTTAATGTTCTCAAATGATTTTGCTAAATCAATTGCTGTTTCTTCACCTACGTGCACAATACCCAATGCATAAATAAACTTTGCTAAACTAATTTTCTTAGCTGATTCAATAGACTTAATTAAATTACTGACTGATTTCTCCGCAAATCTTTCCAAAGGCGTAACATCTCCTTCCGTTAACTCAAATATATCAGATGCATCTTTAATTAAACCTTCGTCCAATAGTGCATCTATTTTCTGAGGACCTAACCCAACTATATTAAAAGCTTTTTTAGAAACAAAATGATATATCCTTTCTCGCAAAATTGCTCCGCAATTCTTGTTTGAGCATCTATGCGACACTTCCCAGTCTTTTCTAACTACCTTAGATGAGCAAACTGGACAATGAGCTGGCATATGAAATTTTTTTTCATACCCCGTTCGTAAATTTGGAAAACTTTTTACAATATCCGGGATCACGTCTCCAGCGCGTTGTACAATCACCGTATCGCCAATTCTTACGTCTAGCCTATCAATTTCATCGTGATTGTGTAAAGAAGCCCTGCTAATTGTAACCCCTCCCACTTTAACTGGATTTAAAATAGCCACTGGTGTCAACGCTCCAGTTCGGCCAACTTGAGGTACAATATCTAAAACTTTAGTTGTTGCTTCTTTACCTCTAAATTTAAATGCGACCGATGCCCGTGGAGCTTTACCTATAATACCTAGTTTTTTAAATAAGGTTCGGCTATTAACATTTATAACTACTCCGTCAATTTCAAATGGCAATTTTTCTCTATACTCATCTATTTTCTTCCAAACACTTATTACTTCTAAAATATTTTTTGCCAACTCGCCAACATCAGATTTAAAACCCAAAGACCTTAATAGCTCATGCTCCTGCTCATGAGTCTGTAAACCCAACTCGCTAGTTATCGCATAAGCCATAAATTTAAGATTACGCGATCCTGCTACCGCGGGATCCAATTGTCTAATTGAGCCCGCCGCCGTATTCCTAGGATTAGCATAAATGGGCTCATTTTTTTTATTTCGTTCTTTATTGATATTTTCAAAGTCTTTCTTTTCCATATAGATTTCTCCGCGCACCTCTATCTCCTGCTCTAAATCAATCATATTGATTGCGTTTAGTTTTTTGCTTAATTGTAATTTAAGCGGAACAGACTCAATCGTTTTTAAATTTTGTGTCACATCTTCCCCCACTTTACCGTCGCCTCGCGTTGCTCCTTTTATAAAAATACCCTGCTTATAAATCAAGGAAACCGCAAAGCCATCCATTTTATATTCACAAAAAAAATCAAATTTATCTGTTGGGGACAATTTTTCCATTCTGCTGTACCAATCAGTAACTTCAGCTTCATCAAATACATCGTTTAAGGAGAGCATCGGCACCTTGTGATTTATTTTTTTAAATTTAGCTAGTGGCTCCCCTCCTACTCTTTGACTTGGAGAATCTGATGTAATAAACTCTGGAAACTGTTGCTCCAAATTACTTAATTCGTGTTTAAGTGAGTCTAAAGCAAAATCAGATATTTCCGCAGTATCTAACACATGATAAAGATAGCGGTGATGATTTATCACCTCTTTTAATTTATCTATTCTATTTTGAGCTTTATTTTTAGTCATAATCTATCTAAATCATAGCTTAAATTCGACTAAATTACCAGCCATGCGTTTACTTAAAAAACCGCCTTAGAGCGGTTTAAAATCTAGCAAAATTTTCCACTTAAGGCTGTGGTTCAATGAAAGACTGCTGAATAGACCTAAACGCCTTTTTATATGCGCCATGACTTTCAATTACAAAAATATCCGAAATTACATTACTTGATGATAGCTCTTGATACCTTGTATTGTCATAAGTTCTAATACAATAAGTGCCGTAAGTTAATATCTCGGACTCATCGTCCCCACAAAACTTAATACCGTCACCAGATAAAGGACTGTCATCTGGTCCGAGATAAAAAGTATACAATGCTCGCTCCATCCCAGTTTCTGCATCGTAAAGAGCGATTAATGATTCCTCGGTATTTTTAGACAATGATACCTGAGTAATTATTAAACTAGCTATTCCCAAGCCGATAATTAAAGCAATTCCCAAAACCATTGTGGCCGTAAGAATCAAAACGCTTCCTTTTTGAGATATTAAAATTTTATTTATATATTTCATATTAAAATTATGGCGGACAATTAATGTCTTTTCCGCTAAATCTTGAGGTCACAGTAGATTTAATAGTTAAGTCTTGTGTTTCTTCTTCGATTTTTGTTCCTTGATAGCTAAACACTAGTTTGAAATCTACTTTTTTTAATGAATAATCAATATCTGTGAAACCACTAAGGTCTATTATTGGTGCCGTCACCGAAACGTTGTCGGTCGTCATTTTTAGTGTGGTCCCATTTTTCCTTAAAAAAAGCTTATTATCGTTAAGATAATACTCTAGAGTAGCCGACACGTTAGCCCCATCGGGCGCACAAATTTTTAGTGGATTATCTAAACTAAAAAAAATACTGTCAGACAATTTATGCATAAGAGAACCGGTTCTGATATTTTTACTTAAAGACTCGTATATAAATCTCGAATTTTCTTGAAGTGTTTGGATTGCAAAAGCCTTACGTTGAGTTTTGAGAACCGCTAAAAAAATATTAGTTAAAGCTGTCATAAACAAACCAAAAATTGTAAGCACCACCATTAGCTCAACTAAAGTTACGCCTAGACTATGTTTTTTTCTAAAAATAAAACTCATAACGCTGATATATAATTCGTTAAAATATAAGGTATGGGGCTCGAACTCGACCCCAATGAATATGCTTTGTTTTTCCAGCTCCACTCTACATAAACATTAACTTTCATCGTGCTAAATTCGACCGTTGCTGTGCAATCGCCTTCGGAACCATCAGCATCAATTATACTCACCAACTCTCTATGCACTGTATATTTTACATTACTAATTGTTATAACATCGTCCAAAACGTCACCATCTGCGCACATATAATATGCCCAATGATTTGTGTCAATCTCCCCACGACGAGCATCATGAGAAGGCTTACTAATCCACTGGTAATCCCTCCAGTATCTCATTGTTTCAAACTGTTGTTGCACTAAGGCAACTGCTTGGAGACGATTTTTAGCAATTTGTGGTTGAGAAATTACAAAATTTGCTAAAGATATCACGCCTAATAAACCAATCGTTATTAGTGAAACTACCGCAATCGCTTCTATCAATGTAAAACCTTTGTTTTTCATAAACTTACTCCACGAATTTAATTTTTATCAATTTCCACCAAACCATTTGAATAAATAATAACTGAATTAGTAATGCTTGCGTTATTTTTAATTACCAGCGGTATTTGAATATGACTCTCATCACTCAAAGGAGTAAAACTGCCCGTGTCCATGTAGCCATCAGCATCTTCATTGAACTCCCCCGGGCTAGCAAATGGAACTTCAAACCCGATATTAAGTGGGGTCGCAATATCAATATTAAAGAAAATATTTAACGGCAACGACACCTCTTTAATTGTTGTCTTCGCGCCATTTTCATTAAATGCATTAATAGAATATGAATTACCCACTGGATCTTCGATAGAAATCGCATAATAATTTTTTGGCGAGCTACTAATGTATTTCACATTTAATGAATAGTTCTGGGCAACTCGAATATCAGCCATTAAGCGTTGCGTTGCTTGCATTAGATTATAAATCTTTCTGCCTTTACTCAAATTAGTTCCAGCAATAGTCGAAACTAGTGTAATAATAAAAATAACTACCATCAGCTCAACCAAGGTAAACCCTAAATAATTTTTAAAAAATCGCTTCATAAATACAAAATATTCAAATACCAATTAATTAACTGGGCGCTAAAAAATATAGCTATAAAAGTGCTTATCACTAAAAATGGCCCAAATGGCATCTGGCTCTTCATGCCTTTTTTCTTAACCATTATTAATATTATACCGCAAATTGCACCAATAAAAAAAGCTAAAAACATTGCCACCAACACTTTTTGCCAACCCAATAGTAGCCCTAGAAATAACCCCAGCTTAACGTCGCCCCAACCCATCCAGCGTTCGCGTGATATAACTACTAAAGCGAAGAAGAAGCCAGCGCAAATTAAAGTTCCAAGCAGTGCTTGAAGAATACCCCCCGACAAAGTAATTTTTCCAAAGAAACTTGCTATTAAAGTTACACCAACGCCTAGTACAACCAAGATATCTGGAACTTCTAAATGCTTAAAATCATAAACAAAAATAACTACTAGAAGTGAAGACGCAATCCACAAATAAATTGTTTGCGCAAGGCTCATTATAGACTCATCTACAAAAAAGAAGTTTGCAATAATAAAAAACAAAAAACCGACTGCCAGCTCCACTATCGGATACTGCCAGCTGATTGGTTTTTTGCAATAACGACACTTACCTTTTATTAAGACAAAACTAACTACAGGAATTAAATCTAGCCAGCCAAGAGTCGTTTTGCATTGAGAACAGAATGAACGCCCTTTAAATACCGACTTGTCTATTTCCAATCGGTAGATAAGGACGTTCAAAAAACTGCCGACAGATAAACCAAGCAAAAAAATTATTATTGCAGTAAACCCATCAATGAATATCATTATTTTATTCCTAAATCATAGATACCACTTTTTGGTGGTGTGGTATCGTCACCATTTGTCCCGTCGCTGGAAGAGTTAGAAGTACCACAATCAACAGCATTCCAGGTACCCCAATCTACACCATCAAAACTATTTATATCAGCGTCAGTATCTAACCCAGCATTATCAACATTTTCTAAAGTAGCCGCGATGTGATAAACGTGCGGTGCATTAGAAAAATTGCAATAACTATAACTATAGGCACCACCCGTCGCAGGATCAACTGGTATGACTTGTAAATACTTTGGCCTTAAAACAGCAAGAGTCGTATCGGTTGGATATGACTGAGCATTATCATCGGCATACAATTCCAACCCTAATCTTATTTGATCTAAATTGGTAATTCTTTGTACGTCTCGAGCTTTGACTCTAGCTGTATTTACAGCAAAAATCACAATGCCCGCTAAAATTACGATGATAGCAATTACCACCAATAATTCTATTAAAGTAAAACCTTTATTTTGTTTTTTCAATTTATTTCACCCCCTCTCATTACATCCCTCCTACTATACTATAAAGTGGCATAAGCACCGAAGCAACCAATATTGCGACTCCAACCGCTAAAATAATAATTAGGGTTGGCTCAATTAACTGCGAAAGATTTGCCACAACATTTTCGACCTCTTTCGCATAAAAACTTGATAATTTTGATAAAACCATATCCAACTGACCAGCTTGTTCTCCACTAGCTACCATCTGTGTAACCATCGGCGGAATTTCTCGCTTTTGTTCAAACAGCGAGCTCATCATTTCGCCAATTTTCACTCTCTCTCTAGCTTCCGTAATAATCTCGGCAAACAAATCATTGTTAGCTATTTCCGAGCACAACTGTAAAGCACCTAAAATATGCACGCCCCCCTTAATCAATGTACTTAGATTTTCAGTAAATTGAGCTAAATAAATCTTTTGAAAAATTTTACCAAATATCGGAACGTGCAATTTTGTTCTATCAAATATATACTTACCACGCTTAGTCCTTATAAGTAGAACCAATCCGATTACGCCACCAATTATAAGTAATAAAATTAGTGGCCACCAAGTACGAGCAAAATCTGATGAAGACATAATTACTTTGGTTGTCCACGGCAAATCCATGCCAGCCCCAGTTTCCTTTAGCAGGGCAAATATTGACGGGAATATTTGGAATAAAAATAAAATTAAAGCAACTATAAAAACGACCAAAATAAATGCAGGGTATATCATGGCCGAACGAATTTTAGCGATTAAATAATAACGATGCTCAATGTAGTCCGCCAAATAATTCAAGGAATTTTCTAAGTTTCCTGACGCCTCACCTGACCGAATTAAATTGATAAAAAAAGTATTAAAAATCTTTGGATGCTTCGCAAATGCTTTTGACAACAATGTACCTCCTTCAACATCATTAGCAACCTCCGCCAAAGAATCCTTAAAAAAAGCATTGTCTGTTTGACGACTCAATGAATTAAACGACTCAACCAATGAAACTTTTGCCGAAAATAAAATTGCTAATTGCCGAGAAAATGCCACCAATTCTTTTGGTTTAACTCTCTGTAAAAATTGAATTTGACTGCCAAAAATTAGCCCCCTTATTGGCACAATTCCGGTAACAATTAAACCGTTACGATGTAACGTATCTACCGCAATAGTCTCATTAGGCGATTCAATGACGCCATTTTGCACTTGACCATCTTTATTTCTGGCATAGTAATTAAATTTCATTTAAACAAATTAATTTTGGAGCAATAATCTTAATTCAGCTGGAGATATTGAAAATAATTCCGCGCTCTCTAACGAAACGATGCCTTGTTTTATCAAGTCAGCCAATGAACGATTAAGACTCACCATCCCCTCGTCTATGCTTGTATTAATTACCATATCAATTTGATGTACTTTCCCCTCTCGAATTAAATTACGTACTGCAGAATTTACAATTAATACCTCAACTGCATTAATGATACCGCCTTGCAGAGTTGGAACCAACCTTCTCGAAATAATTCCCAATAAAGTAGATGCTAATTGAGAACGAATTTGGCTCTGCTGGTAGGGCGGAAAAGAATCGATTATTCTATCAATAGTTTGCGCAGCTGTATTTGTATGTAAAGTTGAAAAAATTAAATGCCCTGTTTCTGCAGCCGTAACAACTGTTGAAATTGTTTCTTGGTCTCTCATTTCTCCAACCATGACTACATCTGCATCTTGCCTAAACATTGAACGAAGCCCTCTGTGAAAGTCAGGAGTATCTATACCAATTTCTCTTTGGTCTATAATGCACTTATCAGGCACAAACGTATATTCGATAGGATCTTCAATAGTAATGATATGGTCTGCCCTTAAATGATTAATTTCATCAACCATAGCAGCCAAAACCGTTGATTTACCATGACCAGACGGGCCCACCACTAGAACAAAGCCCTGAGATGGCTTAGTGAATTGATGCAAAATTGGCGGGAGCGACAGCTCCTCAAGAGTTCTAACTTTTGATGGAATATATCTCATAGCAATACTTATTCGCGCAAATTGCTGATAGATATTTATTCTGAACCTCGCCTTGTCTTTATAGGCGAGAGATAAATCGCAGTCTTTTTGTGTCGCAAACCTATTTTTTTGCTCTGGTGTCTCCATTAACATGTCAGCAATACTTTTCATCTGCTCTCCGGTTAGTATTGGCCGGTCAGTTAAAATTGTTAATTTACTACAAATTCTCAAAATTGGGTGGCGGTTTGCACTTAAATGAATATCTGTCGCATCTACTCTAAGGACTTCTTCAAATAAACTTTCTAAAATTTGTTTTATATCTTCAGGCATTTTTTTATATTTTATTTTTGTTTAAAATTGTTTTTATTTTCGCCAATACTTCCGATGGAGTAAAATGCGATTTCACCAAATAACCATCAGCTCCCAAATCTGCCCCTTTTTTAATATCCTCTTCTTGCCCGAGATTACTCAACATCACTACTTTGGCATTATTTAATTTTGGGTTAGCTTTAATATCACGTAAAATTTCAAAACCATCTTTTTTCGGCAAAACTATATCTAAGAGCACTAAATCTACACTTTTATCATTAAGCGTATTAAGTGCTTGCTCCCCATCCATAGCTGCCTCAATATTAAAACCGGCTGCTTCTAATTTTTCAACATACATTTTTGATAAGAATGGATCGTCTTCAACTATTAAAATTGTACTCATAATTTTTTATTATTATTTTTATTCAACTGCCCCCATTACCTCTTCAAATGAAACCAGTCCTTGCAATGCTTTTATTATACCATCTTGCTTCATTGTTATCATCCCTTGTCGTTTTGCCTCTTCCCTAATTTTTGTTTCCGACACCACACCCAAAATAATTTTTTCTAATTCGGATGACATTTCCAGCATTTCATAAATAGCTATCCTGCCTTGTGTCCCCTTATTAGCACAATACTTACACCCAGGTGCTTTATATATCATTAACTCCTTAGATAAATTATACTCTTTTTTGGTAGCTTCGGTAATTGACTCTAACTCCAACTCAATGATTTGCCTGATATGGTCTTCTGCCGCAACTGGCTTTTTACAATGTTCACAAAGGCGCCTTAATAAGCGTTGAGCGATTGCCACATTAATGACCGACGGCAATAGGAACCCACCTACCTTCATATCCAACAATCTCGGTATTACTCCAATCGCATCATTGGTGTGCAATGTCGAAAAAACAATATGCCCCGTTAAAGCAGCGTGGACCGCCAAAGAAGCGGTTTCTTCGTCTCTAATTTCTCCTACCATTATAACATCTGGGTCTTGTCGTAAAATAGACCTAAGCCCTGAAGCAAAAGTATAATCAATTTCTGGCCTAATCTGAGATTGATTTACCCCCTCAATATAATATTCAACTGGATCTTCCAAGCTGATAATGTTGATACCCTCTTGGTTAACCGTGTTTAAAATTGCGTATAGAGTAGTAGTTTTACCTGACCCAGTAGGCCCAGTCAGCAGAATCATTCCAAACGGCTTAGCAATGCCTCGTTTTAGAATATCTAAGTTCTTCCCACTAAGCCCTAATTGCTCAAACCCCATGAGCCCAATTTTTGGGTCCAACAATCGCATTGCCACTTTTTCTCCATGAGCCGTAGGTAAAACAGAAACACGAAAG
>PFDW01000018.1 GCA_002793835.1 Candidatus Portnoybacteria bacterium CG10_big_fil_rev_8_21_14_0_10_36_7
CAGCGGAAAAGTTTTTAAAGAAAAACGGATACAAAATTTTGCATAGAAACTGGCGAGCTCGTTATGCGGAGCTGGACATTGTTGCTTTGAAAAATAAAATAGTAATTTTTGTGGAAGTAAAAACCATGCGACAGGGTGGGAAGCTAAGGCCTGAAGATAATGTTGATTATTTTAAGCAGAAAAAACTTTTACAATCGGCAAAACTTTATTTAGTTCATAATAAAATAAAGCCCGATATGCCGTGGCAAATAGATGTAGTGGCGATTACAATAGGGGATAACGATGAAATTGTTAAGTTGAACCATTTAACCAATGCAGTCTTTGAATAAATTGTGGTATAATAACAAAGCATAATTTTGATTTATGAAACTAAATTCGTCATTATATAAAAAGAATAGCGCTTTTACTTTGATAGAACTTTTAGTAGTGATTTTTATAATTGCGCTACTTGCATCAATTGTGGCCGTACAGGTAAACAAAGCCAGATTAAAGTCAAGAAATGTCGCGCGGGTGGCTTCGGTAAAGGCTATTGCGACTGCGTTTAGTATGTATATAAATTTGGACGGAAGTTCTTTGCCAGTCAATCATGGCCCCATCCCTCCAGATTTAATGTGGTCTTGCGTTAGCAATGAATGTTATGGAGGGTGGTATCCCTATGTTCACAAGCCTGTGGTGGATGATGCTATATCTCCTTATCTTGCAGGTTTTCCTGATGACCCAAAGGGTGGAACAAGGAACGCGGGAGGTTATATGTATGCGTATGATTGGGCAGGGGCTGTTTCTCCTTATGATGGGTTTCTTTTTAAACCAGGTGCATATCTAAATTATTTACTTGAGCTTACAACTGTAAGCTCTGGTATTTGCGGGCCTGGGCGTGTTTATTACGTTAGCAGTGATGGTAATTGGATCCAATGTATGCTTAAGCTTGATTAAAAAACAAATAATTTGATAGGCTATTGACTGGTATTGTGTAATGCGTTATATTGAAAATAAGTAGAGAAGTATTGATTGTCCGGCTCAGAGCTCGGACTTTTTTATTAAAATAATTAAAAATATGGAAAAACAACATTTTTTATCCGCGATTGACCAAATTTGTGAGGAAAAAGGTATTTCACGAGAAAAGGTTATGGAGACAATTGAGATGGCCATTGCTGCGGCATATAAGAAAGATTATGGTAAAAAAGGCCAGAATATTCGGGCTAAATTTGATTTGACTTCTGGCGAGTCGGAGATATTTTTGGTTAAGTTGGTGGTTGATGAATCGATGTTAAAGCCAGAGCTAGCTGAAGGCGAAGTTGAAGAAGTTGAAGAAGACACAGTGCCAGAAGAAGAAAAGAAAATTCGTTTCAATGAAGAGCGACATATAATGCTGGCCGATGCTAAAAAAATAAAAGAGAGCATTAAAGTTGGCGAGGAATTGATTATGCCACTGGAAGCTCATAAAGATTTTGGAAGAATTGCAGCTCAAACTGCTAAGCAAGTTATTATTCAAAGACTTCGTGAGGCGGAGCGCGATGCTGTTTATGAAGAATATCAAAGCAAGGAAGGAGATGTTTTAAGCGGGACTGTTCAGCGCGTAGAGCGAGGTAATAGTTATGTTGATTTGGGTAGAACCATTGGTGTTATGTATCCTGAAGAACAAGTAAGAGGAGAGTTTTATAGGATTGGGCAACGGTTGCGAGTTTATGTTTTGGCTGTCCAGAAAGATGTTCGAGGGCCAGCGATTATTTTATCTAGAGCCTATCCAAAAATGGTGTCAAAACTTTTTGAGTTGGAAGTGCCTGAAATTGCTAGCGGTATTGTAACTATACATGGGATTGCTAGGGAAGCGGGCAATCGAACAAAAATTGCCGTTAGTACGATTGATGAAAAAATCGATCCGATTGGCGCTTGTGTTGGTCAAAAAGGATCTAGAGTGCTAGCAGTTATTAATGAATTGGGTGGCGAAAAGATAGATATTATTTTATATGATGAAAACCCGATAAAATTTATTGGTAATTCATTGTCGCCAGCTAAGATCCAAGATGTTGAAGTAAACCAAGATACAAAAAATGCAAGAGTAACAGTGGCGGAAGATCAACTTTCTTTAGCGATTGGTAAGGAGGGTCAGAATGTTAGATTGGCTGCTAAATTAACTGGTTGGAGGATTGATGTGATTTCTGGTGAAGGAGTAGAAACATCTGTTGATGGTCAAGAAGCCGAAGATTCTGATGCCGAAGAAAATGAGGAGCCAGCCGAAGAAACAAATGAGAAAACAGCTGAAGAGCCAAATGAAGAAACAAAACAGGAGGACAATAAATAAATAAATAAATTATAAAAAACATGAACACAATAATCGCATTTAGTTTATTATCGTCAGCCATCGCAATAATTTTTGCGATTTATTTGATTTATAAAATTAATAAGTTGGATAGTGGTTCGGGCAAAATGGTAGAAATTGCCAAAGCAATTCAAGAAGGTGCTAAAGCTTTTTTGAATCGTCAATATAAAACAGTGGCGATTGTAGCGGTGATTTTATTTTTAGTAATTGGATTTTTTTTGAATTGGACAATGGCGATTGGTTTTATTATCGGGGCGGTAGCTTCGGCATTATGTGGTTATATTGGTATGAACATTTCAGTCAGAGCTAATGTAAGAACTGCTCAAGCGGCACGTAATGGTTTGGGGCAGGCTCTTGCTGTGGCTTTTGATGGCGGAACAGTTACTGGTTTTTTGGTGGTAGGCTTAGGGCTTTTAGCGGTGAGCGGTTTTTATGTTGCGACTCAAGACATTAGCGCATTAATTGCTTTAGGTTTTGGTAGCAGTTTAATTTCTATTTTTGCTAGATTGGGTGGCGGAATATTTACTAAAGGTGCTGATGTAGGCGCAGATTTAGTCGGGAAAGTAGAAGCAGGCATTCCAGAAGACGACCCAAGAAATCCAGCGGTAATTGCTGACAACGTAGGAGATAACGTTGGCGATTGTGCTGGTATGGCAGCTGATTTATTTGAAACTTATGTTGTTACAACAATTGCAGCAATGATTCTTGGTGTGAGCATTTTTGGCTTGGCCTCGACTAATTTAATTTTATTACCGTTGGCTTTGGGTGGAATTTCTATCATTGCCTCGGTTGTTGCAACTTTTTTTGTGAAGCTTGGAAAAAGGGGAGTGATGTCTGCGTTGTACCGAGGATTAATCGTGGCAGCTGTTTTGTCAGCAATTGGATTCTATCCGGTAATTCAAAAAATAGTCGGATCATTGCAGGATCGATTAATTGCGGGACAAACGATTACAAAAATTTATTTATCAGCTATTGTTGGTCTTTTGGTAACAGCTGGCATGGTAATTATCACTGAATATTATACTTCTAAAAAGTTCCGACCAGTTCAGAATATTGCTAAATCTTCAACTACTGGTCATGGGACAAATATTATTACGGGGCTAGCTATGAGTATGGAGTCAACTACAATGCCGGTTGTACTTATTGTGGCTGGTATGCTGGCGTCCTTTTCTTTAGCCGGTATTTATGGCGTAGCACTGGCTGCGGTAGCCATGCTTTCAATGGCTGGTATTATTGTGGCGATAGATGCATTTGGCCCAATCACTGATAATGCAGGAGGGATTGCGGAGATGGCTGGACTCCCAGAAGAAGTAAGAAAAAATACAGATATCTTAGACGCGGTAGGGAACACAACTAAGGCAGTTACTAAAGGTTATGCCATCGCTTCGGCAGGCTTGGCAGCTTTGGTCCTTTTTGCAGCTTATGCCGATGAGGTTATATTAAAGTTTGAATCAGTTATTTTTAATTTATCTGATCCTAAAGTTTTGGCTGGGTTATTTTTGGGAGGGATGATCCCGTTTTGGTTTGGGTCGATAGCTATGTTAGCTGTGGGTAAAGCAGCTGGAAAAGTTGTTGAAGAAGTTAGACGACAATTTAAGACAATACCTGGTATTATGGAAGGAACAGCTAATCCTCTCTATGGTCAAGCTGTGGATATAGTTACTAAAGCTGCAATTAAAGAAATGATTTTACCGGCGCTTATTCCGATTTTGGCACCAATCATTGTAGGCGTTGTTTTTGGAGCCAAAGCATTAGGTGGGCTTTTGGTTGGTTCAATAATTACTGGAGTTTTTGTAGCGATTTCAATGACTTCAGGTGGAGCAGCTTGGGATAATGCCAAGAAATATATAGAAGAAGGTAATCTTGGTGGTAAAGGTTCTCAGTCACATCAGGCCGCAGTTACTGGCGATACGGTAGGTGATCCTTATAAAGATACGGCTGGTCCAGCGATTAATCCGATGATAAAAGTAATGAACATTGTGGCTTTATTAATCGTCAAATTTGTAAAGTTTGTTTAAGATTCTCGTTAAGTAATAAATAATTTATGTCTTTACTAGGACAGATTTTAATTTTTTCTTCATTGGGTGGGGTGGGGGCGTTGGTTGGCTCGGGCCTACTTTTGTGGAATGAAAAATTAACTCGTCGATTTTCTATTTATCTTATAAGTTTTGCTACTGGCATTATTTTGTCAGTTGCTTTTTTAGATCTATTGCCAGAAAGTGTTAGTAATATGTCTCTTGGTAATCCATTTTTATTTGTATTGATAGGAATTTGTGCATTTTTTATTCTAGAGAAATCAATGGTTTGGTATCATTGTCATGGTGAAAATGAATGTGAATTGCATACGTCGGGTCCAATGTCTCTTATAGGAGATGCCTTACATAATTTTGGGGATGGGATTATTATTGCAATTGCTTTTTTAGCCAATAGTATTACGGGAGTATATGTAGCCTTAGCGATAGTTTTGCATGAAATTCCTCAAGAAATATCTGACTTTTCTATTTTGTTGCATAATGGCATGGATAAAAAACGAGCGCTTATTTATAACTTAATGGTCGCGTTTACTGCTCCTTTGGGGGCATTGGTGACCTATTATTATGCTGATTTTTTTAGGGCAAACTTAGGCGCAACGTTAGCTTTAGCAGCTGGTGGACTTATGTATATCGCAATTGCCGATTTGATTCCGCAATTACATAAAATAACTAGTTCACTCAAGTCGATTATTCAGGTGGTGCTATTTATGGCGGGTATTATCGCAGGATATTATTTAGTAATGTTGGAATAATTTATGGAAACAAAAGTAGACCAACTTATAAGTGTAGCTAAGAAAAATCTTGGCAAACCCTATAAATATGGCGCTAAACCAGCTGATGCGCCTAAATATTTTGATTGTTCCTCATTTACACAATATTTATTTAAAAGAGTGGGCGTTGTTATTCCGAGAACTGCACTTGAGCAAATTGATGTCGGCAAATCTGTAAGTAAAAAAAATATGAAGCCGGGAGATTTAGTATTTTGTAAGGGATCAGTTGGTAGATACAATAGAAAAAATCCCGATGGAGTTGGCCACGTAGCACTTTATATCGGGAAAAACAAAGTAATTCATGCCAAGAGCGTAGAAGCATCAGATGGCAAAGAAAAAGGCAAGACAATGGTTCAGGGAATAGAAAATTTTTATAAAAATGGTTGGCGGGGGGCAAAAAGAATATTATAAATTAAATTATAAATTATGGAAAACAATACAAAATCTTCAAACGGAGTAGACGTAGACGTAAAAAAATTACCTTTATCGGAAATAGAATTGTCGGTTACTATTAGTAAAGAAAATTTCGAAAAATTTTATGACGGAGCTTTAGCTCGAGTATCTATGGCAGTTGAGGTCCCAGGGTTTAGGCCAGGCAAAGTGCCGAAAGATATGGTGCAAGACAAAGTTGGAGTAAATGAGGTCTTAGATGAAGCGGCGCGTGATGCAGTTGGTGATACTTTTTGGAAAACATTGGAAGAGAAAAATATATTACCCATCAATCAGCCTAAAATACAAATTCTAACCTTGTCTAAAGGAAGTCCCTTGACCTATAAAGCCCAAGTTTCGGTTTTGCCAGAAATTAAATTACCTGATTATAAAAAAATTGCGCAAAAAGTTTTGAAAAATAAACAGGAAGTTAAGGTTGAAGAAAAAGAAATTGATGAAACTTTAAAATATTTGCAATCAACAAGAGCGAGTCATATAACTGTTGCTCGCCCAGCTGAAAAAGGGGATAGGGTGGAAATCGATTTTCAGGCGAAAAGAAATGGGGTGGTAATTGAAGGCGGACAAAGTAAAAATCACCCGTTAATAATTGGACAAAGTAAATTTGTTCCAGGATTTGACGATAATTTAATTGGGCTTAAAGAAGGTGAAGATAAAATATTTTCTTTGCAGTTTCCGTCTGATTATCACCAAAAAGATTTGGCTGGTCAGAATGTACAATTTGAAACAAAGATGAGGCTTGTTCAGAAAGTGAAAGAGCCAGAGCTAAATGATGAATTTGCAAAAAGTATGGGTAAGTTTGAACATCTTGGTGCGTTAAGGGCCAGTGTTCAGGAAGGCATAAAATTGGAAAAAGATAAAAAGGAAAAAGATAGAGCGCGACACGAAGCGATAGACATGATTGCTAAAGAAACAGAGATGGAGATGCCAGAAGTCTTGATTGAAAGGGAGCTGAATCAAATGATAGGAGAATTTAAAAATAATGCTACTAATATGGGTTTAAATTATGAGGATTATTTAACCCATTTGAAGAAGACAGAAGACGAGCTAAAAAAGGGCTGGAGAGGCCAAGCTACCGAGAGAGCTAAAGTAGCTTTAGTTTTGAGAGAGTTGGCTTTGAAGGAGAATATCAAGCCTGACGAGGCAGAGGTTGAAACAGAAATGGATAAGCTTTTAAAGCAATTTAAGAGCACTAATGAGGCCGAGCAGTCGTTTGACACAGAACATGTCCGGGATTATACTAGGACTATATTGAAGAATGAAAAAGTTTTTCAATATCTTGAGAATTTATAAAGGTTGAAATTATGAATTTAATCCCAACAGTCATCGAAAAGACTCATTTTGGGGAAAGAGCCTATGATATTTATTCTAGGCTTTTAAAGGAACGAATTATATTTCTAGGGGGGCCTATTAATGATCCCGTAGCCAATACGGTGATTGCTCAATTACTTTTTTTGGAGTCAGAAGACACCAAAAAAGATATCCAAATATATATTAATAGTCCGGGGGGTTCAGTAACAGCGGCTTTAGCAATTTATGACACGATGCAACATGTTAAGCCAGATATCTCGACATTTTGTGTCGGAATAGCTGCTTCAGCAGCCGCATTATTATTAGCCGCAGGAGAGAAAGGTAAGAGAATTTCTTTGCCTAACGCTGAAGTTATGCTTCACCAAGTTATGGGCGGAGCAGAAGGACAAGCGGTAGAAGTAGAAATTGCGGCACGTCATATTATTAGAACCAAAGATAAAATTAACCAAATTTTGGTTAAACATACCGGACAAACATTGGATAAAATTGAGAAAGACACCGATCGAGATTTTTATATGTCGGCAGAAGAAGCTAAGAAATACGGCTTAATCGATAAAATTATTGGTGGGAAAAAATAGACTCATTCTAGAAGTATCTAATTAATATGTTTGCAATTAATTTACTTCTCGGAATTGGTAGCGGCTTATTTGTCGGCGCTATTTTGGGTTATGTGACACGACAAGCTATAGCTAGGAAAAAAGCAGGTACAATAGAAGCAAGGATAGATAAGTTAGTAACTGAGGCTAAAGAAGAAGCTAAAAATTTAGTAGTCAAAGCACAAGAAAAGTCAGTTCAATTATTAGAAGAATCTAAGCGCGAGGAACGTGAGCGGTCGGCGCAAATTAGGTCTCACGAACAAAGGGTCGAGAAGAAAGAAGACGCACTTGATAAAAAAACTACAGAAATTGACAGCAAATCGCGAGATTTACAGGAGAAAGCGGAAAAGATAAAACAATTGCGTGAGGATGTAGAAAAAATGCGTGAAGAAGAGGTGGGGTCACTACAAAAAATTTCGCATTTGACTAAAGAAGAGGCAATAGAAATGCTTTTGGATAAGGTGGCCAAACAAGAAGAAAAAGTTTTAGTAGAAAGAATAGAAAAGATGGAAAAAGACGGCAAGGAGGAATTAGAGAAAAGAGGGCGGAATATTATGGTTTGGGCGATGCAACGATATGCTGCGTCTCAATCTGCAGAGATTACAGCCTCTTCAGTGCCATTACCATCTGAAGATTTAAAAGGTAGAATTATTGGTAAAGAGGGTAGAAATATTAAAGCTCTAGAAAAATTAACTGGGGTAGAAATTATTGTTGATGATACGCCAGGAGCTATTGTTATTTCTGCATTTGATCCAGCTCGAAGGCAAATTGCAAAAATGGCACTAGAAAAATTAATGACAGATGGGCGTATCCAACCAGCCAGAATAGAAGAGGCGGTGGAACAGGCTAGTCAAGAAATTTCTAAAAAAATTCAGGAAGCAGGGGAAGCAGCAGTGTATGATACAGGTGTTGTTGGTATTGACCCGCGACTAATTAGACTATTGGGACGCTTGCGATTTAGAACAAGTTATGGGCAAAATGTTTTATTGCATTCTTTAGAAGTTGCTCATTTGGCCAGTGCTTTAGCTGTGGAGTTGGGCCTTGATGCAACAGTGGCTAAAAAAGCTGGTTTATTCCATGACATTGGTAAAGCAGTAGACCATGAGGTCCAGGGTTCACATGTTGAAATTGGTAGAATGATTCTTAAAAAATTTAATATGGATGAAGCAGTAATAAAAGCAATGCAGGCTCACCACGAAGAATATCCACATGATACGTTAGAATCAGTTTTGGTGCAGGTGGCAGATAAAATATCTGGCTCTAGGCCTGGCGCGCGGAAAGATACTTTGGAGGCTTACATCAAGCGTTTGGAAGAATTGGAAAAAGTAACTAATTCATTCCCAGGGATTGAAAAGTCATATGCGATTCAGGCGGGTAGAGAAATTAGGGGGTTTGTTCAGCCAGAAAAAATTGATGATTTTTCGGCCAAAAAGTTAGCACGAGATATAGCTGACAGAATTGAAGAAGACTTAAAATATCCTGGAGAAATAAAAGTGACAGTCATTCGTGAAACTAGAGTAATTGAGTATGCTCGATAAGCGACTTATCTGTAAATAAGTTTTAAATTGTTAGTGGTAGCTATTTAATTCTAATAGTAAGGCCATAGATTGTGAATTAAATGAAGTTAAAAAATGGGTAATCTTAGAATATTATTTTTCGGGGATGTCGTTGGGCGGCCCGGTCGGGCCGCTCTAAAGAAATCTTTGGCGCATCTTAAGAAGGAATTTAAGGCTGATTTTGTTATAATAAATGCAGAAAATTTGTCACACGGGAAAGGAGTAAGTGAGCCAGTAATCAAAGAGATGGAAAAAATTGGTGTGGACGCTTTTACTTCGGGTAATCATATTTTTGCTAAAAAAAGAGAAGCACAAGGTTTGTTGACAGTTGAAAATTCAAATTTATTGCGACCAGCTAATTATCCGACCGGAACGGTGGGGGAGGGTTACCGAGTGTTTGAAGCAGAGAATGGAAAAAAGATTTTAATTGTTAATTTAATCGGGCGAGTATTCATGCAAAGAAATTTTGAAGACCCGTTTGCTGTGGCTGGAGAAATCTTAAAAGAGTATGGTTTAAAAATGTCTGATGCGAATATAAAAGTTGACGCAATCATTATAGATTGGCATACTGAAGCATCGTCCGAAAAAAAAGCTTTAGGGTATTATTTAGATGGAAAGGTTTCTGCAGTGTTAGGTACACATACTCATATTCCTACTGCTGATGAACAAGTTTTGCCCGAAGGGACAGCTTTTATGGCAGA
>PFDW01000007.1 GCA_002793835.1 Candidatus Portnoybacteria bacterium CG10_big_fil_rev_8_21_14_0_10_36_7
GAATTTGTCCGACCTTACGATTTAATTCCGAAATACAGGGCTTTTTGCGAAGCGAGACCCGCCGAAGGCGGGGCGAGCGAGCAAACAAACTGCCCGCAAAATTCGCAATGTTTAGATTGGTCGGGGCACTGGGAGTCGAACCCAGCCTTCATGCTCCCGAAGCATGCGTACGGCCGATATACTATGCCCCGTGAAACGCGTGAAACACGGCTATTTACCTACTGATTACAATCACTTAATATAATGCTTCTTTTTTACTCCCAAATCAACCTCTTCTTTCTTTTCCTCAATAACGCTTACTGCCGAACGCAATTCCTCGTTAGTTTTTTTTGCTAACTCCCCCACTCTCTTGGTTAAATAATCTTTAATATTTAATTTTGGGTCTTCCAATACTTCGGCTAATAGTGCGTTTAAAATTAAACCAATCTTTGGTCCTGGCTCAATATCTAAAATTTTCATAATATCATCACCGCGAACTTTAAGCATGCCAACCGAAATCGGATCGCTAGAAACTTTCTCAATCAAATATTGTAAATGCCTTAATTTGTATGGCATTGCTTTAGGTACGCCAGAACCCAGCCTATCGGCAATTCTCAAAGACAACAAATCCTTGAATTTGTCAACACCACCGGCTCGCTTTAATAATCGACGTACCCCAGCTTCAGAAACCTCATCCACGTTATAATAAAACATGTGATTACGGATTAAGTGAGACACCTGATTAATCAGTTCACGTGAAACATTCATCCTTTCTAAAAATTTAGTGGCAACTTTAGCCCCCACAATATCGTGATTATAAAAAGTTGCATCTGGCCCATCCCCTCTTTTAGTTTGTGTCTTAGCGATATCGTGGAACAACGCAGCCAGCCGAACTGGCAAAGAATATTTCTTATCAGCTGTAATTTGTAGCGACTTTATTGAGTGTTCATAAATTGAATAAATATGATGTTTGTTTTGAGCGACATCAACTCCTTTAGCCAGCTCTGGCAAAACGTACGGCAAGACTCCGGTTTTTCTCATAAGCTCTATCCCCTCTGCTGGATTATCACTCATAATAATTTTAAATAATTCGTCTCTGATGCGTTCCGCAGAAATTACCAGTAAATTACTGGTAAAAAAAGAAATTACCAGTAAAATTTTACTGGTAATTTTAAATTCCAGTAAAACTGCAAATCTAATTGCCCGCAAAATCCTTAGAGCATCTTCGCCAAACCTCTCCTTGGGGTCCCCAACCGTCGAAATAAGCTTATTTTCGATATCTTTCTGACCATTAAATGGATCAATAATTCTATCCCCATCAAGTGCAATAGCATTAATAGTAAAATCCCTTCTAGCCAAATCATCTTCCAATTTACTGGTAAAATTTACTTTATCGGGGTGCCTTTTGTCTGAATAACCAACATCTTGCCGATAAGTAGTAACTTCAATTATTGCCAGTATTTTATCCTCGCTCCCCGTCTTAACCATTACCGTACCGAAATCATTCTCATAGACAGATTCTTGGAAAACACGTTGGATATCTTCAGGCAGTGCATTGGTCGTGATATCCCAGTCTTTGGGCTTCCTGTCTATAATCAAATCACGCACGCATCCCCCAACTGCATACGCCTCATAACCAGCCTTTTGCAAAGCCTTGATTATACTGCTGACTTCTTTGGGTAACTTTTTTATAGCCATATTAAGATGATACTACAATTTCCTAAGTATGTCTATTTACTCGCCTATTGACAAGTATCGGCATAATATGATATAATTAAAGATAGTTAGCTCTTTATACAACAGAAAATAACCTTATTATGGAGGGTTTCACGTGAAATATAAAGCATGTAGATATTTTAAAGTAGTAATGATTCTGTCAATAATTACAGCTTGCATTATCCAGCTGTCACTACTGCTAGCGGTCTGCGGGTATGAATCGCGCCCAATTTGCGGGGCTGCGACCTACAATGCCAAGCCAATCGAGCACTTTCGATATGGATACGCCCTAAAGTATATGGACACTCCGAAAAAAACCCAGACGTATAGATACATTTATGAATCTTCGGATGCATTACGATTTAATACAAAAACAGAACAATACCTTAAAGAGCATCCAACAGACATGGTTTACATCAGTACACAGACAGCCGAAGAACCACAACTGCTTGTTATTTTTTCTAACGACTCTCTGGACGAAAAGTGGTTTCGCCCCGAAAAAAATGAAAAATAAGGGTAAAATACGAAAAAGCCGGATACAAAACCCGGCTTTTTTTATTTCTTTTCAACTAATAAAGGTGTGTATTATAGAGCTACAACTGCCTATTTAGCCTAAAAATACGCACATTGTTCCACGTGAAACAATATCTAAAAAGAGAGCATGGCGTTTCACGTGAAACAATTGAAAAAAGGGATACCGTTATTCCTGTACTAGCTATTGATAAGTATTATATAAAGTGCTATAATTAACAATATTAAGCTCTTTTAAACTTAAATATAGGAGGGACAGATATGCGGAAAGAAACGAAAAGGGAGTTAATTGAAGCAACGGCTAAGTTGTTTCAATCTTTGCTCGTCGTGATTTTTATCATTGAGATGTATATAATCAACTATTTGGCCCTTGCTTGCTTATTTGGGCCATACATCAAGGTGTTCGATGCATTTACATATGCAATGATGCCACAATGTACAGGAACAACCGTGAGTTCAGTAGTAGCGCTTATATCGGTCATTATATTAAGCGCGATGTCATTGACGCCAGTAGGGTGGTTTCTAAACACCCGCGTCTCCTTTATAAGGAGAAGTAACTAAGAATGAACCCCAAACGAGCAGTTAAACCTGCTCGTTTTTTTTATTCAATGTTCCACGTGGAACATACAAGATAGGGGAGGTTGGATTACCCTATTTTCTTATTGACAAATATTATATATAGTTCTATGCTAGTATTATTAAGTTCTTTTTAACCTTAATTTAAGGGGGATAGCATGGCTGAAAGTAGTAAAGACCTAGCAGAACATGGGAATGCAAATAAAACAGATGTGTCGCTAAAAACCGAAGAAGATATACAGCTTGAAATAGTCTCAAAAGCAATTGATATAATATTAAAAAGAAATGAGCTTCACAAAATAGGATCTCATCTTCCTCCTAAAAATAATCGTTTTGGTATTACCGTCTTATATAAAGCCGGTTTTTAATTGACCAAAAAAGAAGGAGAGAGTATAATTTTACAAGACCTTCTTTTGTTAAATTATGAGAAGAGTTCTGCGCCCGTAGCTCAATGGATAGAGTACTTGGCTTCGAACCAAGGGGTTGTAGGTTCGAGTCCTACCGGGCGCACCAGAAAGGAAAAAACTGCTCACCCTATTGACTTAATTACAATTCTATGGTATACATAAGATAGACTTTATCTTAAAAAGGAGTTAAATATGATCACAGAGTTTGGTCCTTGCTTTGATATGATGACAAAAAAAAGCAATGGATAAAGTTATAGAGGTTAATGAAGCGCAAAATAAAAGATAGACTTCTTGGAGACTCCATACTACCTACGAAGTTAAACGCAATGCAAGACGCTTTGACCAACCAGGGGAAAATAACATTTTTAATAATCCACGCGACTACTGAGTTGATAGCGGAAGGAATGCTGGTTTTTGCGCAAGCCCCGGAAGCACTTTCGGATCAAGTAGCAATGGTCGCCCAGATACTCAGTGTCATGTTCGCATGGTCAGATACCCCCCCACTAACCGGCGCCAAAGAATGGCCGCCGGTTATATTTTTTCAATATATATCTATATCAAGACCGCGTCTCATATTGAATAAAACTATTATATCTGCTAAATTTAATACTATGAAAGGGATTATTTTAGTTGGTATACTGGCAAGTAAGCGAACAATTTGCCCTGGCGACTAATAAAAAATTTGTTACCAATTTATATAAACCAAAATGTCTACAAAATTTGAATGCGAGGTTAGATTTTTTATTGCAGACATTGACGTCTTTAAAAAACACCTTAAAAACATAAAAGCAAAGCTTTTGTTCCCATATACATTTACCGATTATTATTATAAACCGCAAGGCAAAAAATGGAATCCAGAAATTAATAATTTAAGGATTAGAGATTGGTAAAAGCCTAAAAAACCCACTAGTATCTATTTTGTTACAAATGAGATTATCAAGGTTGGTCAATTAAAATTTAAACTAGCGATTTATCAAGATTGGAAAATTCTACTCTTTTCAGGGGAACTCAAAAAATGCCAAGAGATATTAAAAGATTTAGGATGTCAGCCAACCTTTATTATCAAAAAAGAGCAATGCCTATTTTGGGATTTGCCTCATTATGGATTCAAAACAATAGCCGAATATGTGAAGGGGGAAATCCTAAAAAAACTGCTTTAGATATCCAAAAAGCCTTAAAAGTTTTACAAATACCACCAAAACTAGTAACATCAAAAACAATGTCTGCGCTATTTATTAAGAGTAGGCAACAATAGCTTAAGTAAAAGAGTTTACGCAAAAGATTATTTTATTAAATATGCATCCATAGCTCAGCTGGCAGAGCAGCTCGCTCTTAACGAGACGGTCCCAGGTTCGAATCCTGGTGGATGCACCAAAAAACAGAATAACCGTATATCATTATCTTATCGCTTTAAGGAATTTTTGTTAATAGTTCTTATAAAACTTAAAAAGGAGGAAACGTATGAGACTTTTAATTATTATGAGCGACGACAAAGCCGCAGAGTCAATTCATGCGGTGCTAGAAAAAAAACCAGGAGTTGCAATTTACACTTTTGCCACTCCAGATCCTGTGACAATTGATAACCTACAGTTAACTAAGTTTACCCATGCTATCGTTAAAATATGTTCGCATGGAGGGATCAACTGCCTAAATATTCTCAATAAAAAATTCCAAGGCAAACTCATAACTATGGCTTGCGAATGCAGAGGCAACCTACCAAAATACGATCTTAATTTCCCCTTTGAAATAGAGGATTTAAGAAAATTAATTTCCTCATAAAATTTCATGCCCCGCTTATAAAGCGGGGCATTGTTTTTGCCTAATTTATTAATCCATGCTAAATTCGAACCAGTACATTAACACTCAATATGGGAGAAAAAAATGGATGCCATACATGAAAGAATCGCTTTATTGCCGGCCATTCTGAAAAATACAACTTGCTTTTTGTACGAGAAAAAATTTTTGGGCCAACCAACACTAGATTGTCAGTCTTGCCAAGATGATTGCCAGCTTAATTATTTGACCTAGTAGTGCAAAGCGTTCGATTTTGAAACGATTATAAGCGAAAATGGTAAAATTTTTACTAGATTAATCGCCGCTGAACACCCACCAAAAATAATTCTTGAGATTGCGACAGTTGGGCAAATCAAAGCTGCCCAAAAAAATTGCAACGGCATTACCTACTTTGGTATCCCGATGATTCCAAAAAAACCGAGCACTGGTCATTCTTAATGCCTGACCAAACACAACTCAGAAAAATTCAAAAAAGTCTTATTCCAAATGAAGACCTAGAAAGGCCCGATTATACAATCGGGCCTTTCTCTTATTTTTTTCTATTTTTAGCGTGGAACATCTGATGAACGTTTTTTAAATGTTTATCAGTAATATGAGTATACACCTGCGTAGTGGTAATACTGGAATGCCCAAGAATGGCTTGAACCGAACGAATATCAGCGCCACCCATAAGTAAATCAGTCGCCAAAGAATGACGCAAAGTATGAGGAGTCACACGCTTACCAATAATTCCTGCCTTAATCGAATATTTTTTTATTAATCTTTGAATGCTTCGTGTCGTTAAGCGCCATTCGATATCTTTGCCCAATTTTTTGTCTTGGTCTTTATTATAAACACGAACAAATAGGGGAGTTAGCGCATCTTTTCTTTTGTCGAGATATTTTTTTAGAGAGTCAGCAGATGCGTCCGAAACAAAAACTAGCCGAACTTTGCCCCCTTTGCCTCGAACCGTAAATTCCTGTTTTTTTAAATCTACTGAATTTCGATTTAAAGCGCATAATTCGGACACACGCAGGCCAGTAGAAAATAACAGCTCAATTATCGCTTTATCACGCAAACTACGCAGAGTCGCTAAATTAGGAGCTTCTAGGAGCCTTTCTAAATCACTACCATCTAAAAAATCAACCTGTCGCATTGAGCTCTTGCCTAATTCAACTTTTTCTGCCGACAAAGCGCTGACATCGCGCTTAGCTAGATATTTTAGAAAGCTTCTTAGGGCGATTAAATGATAATTCTGTGTATTCTTTTTTAACCCCATTTCTGCCTGATTTTTACCTGCCACTTGATTTTTTTCCCGATTAAGGTATAATCTAAATTGCCTCACAAAATCGGCCGTAATATCTTGAGGCTTTTTAATTTTTGAGAAGTTTAAAAATCTGGTTAAATAACGACGATAATTTTCCACTGTCTTTATAGAACGATTTTTTTCCACTTCTAAATATTCCAAATATTGTGTTATGGCGCTGTTTATATCCATAATTTATCAATATGACCCAACAAAGAGTCGCGCAATAATTATAACAAAAAAACCTAACTTAAACTAATTTGCGTAAAGCAAAATATTAATATATAATAAATAAACTAAAATGCTTACAAAACAAAAGAAAACAAAAGTTATCGGTGAATATAAAACCCATAATAAAGATACGGGCTCTCCTGAAATTCAGGCTGCTTTATTAACCGAGGCAATTAACGAATTAACATTACATTTGAAAAAACACGCCAAAGACAACCATTCTAGAAAGGGTCTATTAAAAATGGTTGCTAAAAGAAAAAAACTCATTGACTATTTAGCTAAGGAAGACGAAAAACGTCATAAGGCACTTCTTAAAGCACTAGGCATTAAAAAATAATTTTATAAATGTCAGTTATAAAGCACAAAGAACAACGAGTCGCATTACTCATAGACACACAAAATATGTATCATTCGGCTAGAAATCTCTACGCCAGTCGAGTAAATTTTAAAGAAGTATTAAAGCTATCAGTCAACAACAGAAAACTAATTAGAGCTATCTCCTACGGAATAAAAACTGAAGGGCAAGACGAAAAAACATTTTTTGAAGCTCTAACACGCTTAGGCATAGAAACCAAGATGAAGGACTTGCAGGTTTATGCTGGCGGGATGAAAAAAGGGGATTGGGATGTTGGTATTGCCATCGATGCAGTACGATTATCCTCCTCGGTTGATGTTATAGTTTTAATTTCCGGAGACGGAGATTTTGTTCCCTTAGTTGAATATTTAAAAAATCAAGGCAAACAAGTCGAAATTGTCGCCTTCGCAAAAACTACTTCACAAAAATTAAAAGACGCTTCTGACGATTTTCAGGATATCGGATCCCCGAAATTCTTAATCAAAAGTGACAAATAAAACAATGGAAGAAAAACAATACAAACTCTCTCTTGGTAGCCAAGAGATTTATTTAAAAATCAACCAGATGGCTTGCCAAGCTAATGGCCGAGCGATTGTCGGTTATGGCGATACTATGGTGTTGGTAACGGCTGTTATGGGCAGGGAACCACGTGCTAATATCGACTGGTTTCCATTATCAGTTGATTATGAAGAGCGCTTTTATGCCGCTGGAAAGATAAAGGGGTCACGATACGTTAAACGTGAGGGGAGATCAACAGATGAAGCTATACTAACTGCGCGAGTTATTGATAGAGCTATTAGGCCTCGGTTTAATCACAAACAAAGAAATGAAGTCCAAGTTGTAGCAACAACAATTTCATTTGATCAAATTAATGACCCAGATGTAATCGCATTAAATGGTGCTTCTTTAGCGTTATCTCTTTCCGATATTCCTTGGGATGGCCCAGTTGGTTGTGTACGCATAGGACTACTTGATGGAAAATTTATTATTAACCCAACGTATGAAGAAAGAACAAAATGCGAACTAGATATTGTTGTAGCGGGAACAGAAAAAAGAATAAATATGCTAGAAGGTGGTGCAAATGAAACGCCAGAAGAAAAAGTAGCAGAAGCAATTTCTTTAGCTCATAAAGAAATTAAAAAAATTATTGCCTGGCAAAAAGAAATTGTTAAGGACATATCTCCAGTTAAGGCCGATGTTTTATCAAAGGAACCAAGTGAAGAATTCAAAAAAATTGTTAATAATTTTTTAGACGACCGATTGGAAAAAGCTGTTTACACCAAAGAAAAAGGCCATATCAATGAACTAAAGAGGGAGCTAATGAATTACTTACGTGAACAAGAGCATGAAGAATGTGCGATTAAAGACGCTGGAGATCTTTTTGAAGACGCTATAAATGATTTGATTCATAAGAATATCGTAGAAAACGACAAACGACCCGACGGACGTGAAACAGATGAATTGAGAAATTTAGAATGCTATATCAGTCTTTTACCGCGCGTTCATGGTTCAGCTTTATTTGTTAGAGGGACAACCCAAGCCTTGTCATCGACAACACTCGGCTCTCCTGGAATGGAACAATATCTTGATTCAATGGAATTATCTGGTACCAAAACTTTCATGCATCACTATAATTTTCCTCCGTATTCTGTAGGAGAAACCAGCCCAAACAGAGGTCCAGGACGAAGAGAAATTGGACATGGTGCTTTAGCTGAAAGATCTTTATTGGCTGTAATTCCTCCAAGGTCGACATTTCCATATACTATTCGAGTTGTGTCAGAAATATTATCTTCAAATGGTTCATCTTCAATGGCATCAGTTTGCGGTGCATCACTATCACTAATGGATGCTGGCGTACCAATTAAGGCTCCTGTCGCTGGAATTGCAATGGGCCTTATGGGTCTAGATGATGGGCGCTACAAAGTTTTAACCGATATACAAGGACCCGAAGATCATCATGGTGATATGGATTGTAAAATTGCTGGCACGAAAGATGGCGTCACAGGAGTACAAATGGATGTAAAAATCGAAGGAGTCACGCCTAAAATGATTGCAGAAACATTAACTCAAGCCAAAAAAGCTCGTCTAGAAATTTTGAGCGCCATGGCTAAAGCTATAGAAAAACCAAAAACGGAAGTATCGGCATATGCTCCGAAAATAGTTATTCTAGAAATAAATCCAGAAAAAATTGGGGCAGTTATTGGCCCGGGAGGAAAAGTCATTAATGAAATCATTGCCCAAACTGGAGTAATGATTGACATTGAAGACAGCGGACAAGTATTCATTACTTCCGAGAAAAAAGATTCTATTGAAAAAGCCGTTGAATGGATAAAAAATCTAACCCGAGAAATTAAAGTAGGGGAGACATTCAATGGTAAGGTTGTAAAAATTATGGAATTTGGCGCTTTTGTAGAAATCTTGCCAGGACAAGATGGCTTAGTGCATATTTCAGAATTAGCAGACTACCGCGTTAACAAAGTTAGTGATATAGTCAAAGAAGGAGACATTATCCCCGTAAAAATTAAAACAATAGATAATGGCGGGAAAATTAGTCTATCACTTAAGGCTGCTAGAAATGGCAACAATACTAATTAAAAATAATTTTTTAATATAGACTTTCGATGAAAGTTAGTATCCGCACAATGCATCA
>PFDW01000009.1 GCA_002793835.1 Candidatus Portnoybacteria bacterium CG10_big_fil_rev_8_21_14_0_10_36_7
AGAAAAACATTCCACCCATGCCACAGGCTAGGAATTACTAACTTAAACAATTCCAGCATTAATCCTTGAATTAATTCAAGGATTAATTAGTAACTTTTTATTGCAGTATAAACGCAAAGGAGCTACGTAATGTAGCTCCTTTTTTGTTTGAGCGGGATACCAGAATCGAACTGGCGTCTTCACCTTGGAAGGGTGACATAATAGCCATTATACGAATCCCGCATTATTGAGATGTTAAATTAGATTGAAATCTGCCTTATTTATATCATATTCTTGCTACTTTTGCAATCCGAGTGGTATAATCTATTTAATGAATTTATTTTCTATTACCGAGATTTTTTTCACAATAAATGGGCTTCTTTGTTTGGCATGCGCTTTTAAGATGAGAGGAGTATATAAAAAAGGCGGGGCCATATTACATAAATATTTTTCCTATTTCTTTTTCAGTATGGCGGTATTTTTCTTTGTTAATTCTGTTCCGGCTATAATTTCTGGTTTTAGTTTAGATGTTGTCAAGCAAAGTTTTTCAATATCTCAGCTTTTCTTATTTTTGTCACTGGCTTTTTTTATGATGGTGCCAACTGGTATTTGGTTGCCCACACTAAAAAAACCAATTTTTGTTGTAGTTGTCATTGCGGGCGTATTAAGCGTTTCGCTCACACCTTTTTATTATAAGTTAAGTCCAATAATCGTTGATAACTTTATTAGTTGGCAACTACCACTGTTTCTTGGGCTTTATGGTTTTTTAGTATCTGCTATTATTGCTGGAGCTAGCGCTTTATTTTTTTTACGTGGTGGCATGATTGCTATTGAGGCAAAATCAAAAAAGAGGTCATATGTTTTTGCATTAGCCTCTTTTTTATTATTGTTTAGTGCTTTTTTTTGGGCAGGAGAGACATCGCCATGGTTGCCGTTGTCATATATTGCGGGTATACTTGGGTATCTCCTAGCCTATGTCGGGGTGTATATGATCTAAATGTCCTGGATAAATTCAGAAAATTGAGCTGATTTTTGTGCGGTAATTAATTCGGGGGATGGTTGAATCGTTGGAAGCCCGATGAAAAAAGTTGTCCCTTTGCCGGCTGTGGATTCAAACCATATCCGGCCATTATGTTTTTCTATGATGTTTTTAACTAAATATAACCCAAGTCCTGTGCCTTCGGTGGCTTTAGATATATTGTAGCCTCTAAAGAATTTTTTAAATATTAATTTTTTGTCTTCTTCTAGTATGCCAAATCCCGTGTCGGAAACTGCAATAATATTTTGATTGGCTTTTTCATCGTAGTGAATGTTTATTTTGATCTCGCCATGTTCAGTATATCTATCTGAATTTTCAATTAAATTTGCTACCGCTATTTTAATTTTTTCTTTGTCTAGCTTACTATGGGGTAGCGGTATATTCGGCTTATTGAATGTAAACTTTATATTACGTGTTTTCATTTTCTCAATTAGCAGTGACGCCTCTTGAACCGCTTCTGACAAGACTTCTTCAACACTTAATTCTTGGAATTTATATAAAAATCTTCCTTCTTCAATTCTGGACACATTGAGTAAATCATTAACCAAGCGAATCATTTGTTCATTTGCATCAAAACTTTTTTTCAAAAATTTATCTTGTTCGGCTGTGGTCTCTCCGAGATCTTTGTCTATAATCATTTGGATTGTCCACTTAATTGCTGAAAGAGGCGTGCGTAATTGATGTGAGACAACAGATATAAACTCACTTTTAATTTTGTCTATTTCTTTCTCTCTGGTAATGTTGTGTACTACCTTCATGTATCCAAAGAGTTTATTATTTACATTACTAATATTGGCAGTGCTTACTTGCAGAGTGAGCTGTTTAGGGCTCGTGTAGGTTAGTTCAACTTTTTCTTTTGACATAGGAGTATTAAGTATTTGATAAAGTATTGGTACGGTGCTATTAATATTTTCGTTAATTTGTTTATCAACATAGTCGGACGCTTTAATTTTTAGAAGTTCTGCAAGGCTGGGGTTCATATAAGATATTTTATTATCAATCGTATAGACGATAACTCCATCAACCATATTATTAATTATAGCGGTTGTTTTATCTCGTTCAATAATAAGTTCTGCCTCTCGGCGTTTTAGAACCGACGAAACAACACTTCCAAAGATAGAAGCGCCAAAATAAGCCATTAAAAATGTGTAATAATAGTAACCAACAATTACTGGGTTAATTGATATTTTAGGAATTGACTCATTAAAGGCGTGATAGTGGGGGATCCCGCCGATAGAGTTCGCATAATATTGGCTAAAGGTTAATACGGAAAAAATAATAATTGTAATAGCGGAGACAGTAACTATTCCGCGCCAGCGATAAACAATTAATGCGATAATTAATGGCACGAATAACATAACAGCGCCTGGGCTTTCAATTGCACCACTGTAAAAGAAAAATGCGGAAAATATTGCTAAATCAAAATAAACCTGAATAAAGCTTAGCAGGGCAAAGCCTTTTTCATTAGTTTTCTCGCCCCGAAATTTAATATATAAGTAAAGGGATAGGTTAAGAGTTATTTGTAAAATAGCGAGCGCTAGCATTAGTGATATACCAGCAATTTTTGGAGGAGGGTTAAGTGGTGATTGCGCAGATTCTCTGATAGCGCGTAATACTTCTCCGCCTACACCTCCAATAGCAATCCAAATCCATCGGGCAATTATTATTCCTCGATGAATATTGATTGTTTTATCTCTGTTTTCCGCGTCCATTACGATTGATTATACCACAATCATAGTTTTTTAACTGTTGAAAACAAAGATAGTCATTATAATGATAAAAATCCCTCGTGTAGAGAGACTTTTATTTGGTCGGAGAGCCGAGAATCGAACTCGGGCCACCTGCTCCCAAAGCAGGCGTACTACCACTATACGACTCTCCGATAGCTACGGTTTTAGCGGTCAATCGTTTCGCTTATTATATATTTATACTACAGGAAAGCTTAATAGGCAAATTATCCCCAGATACGACTTGGGTTATTTGAATATTACTGTTAAAATGTACATATGGTTAAGAGTAGATTTCAGATATAAATATGGCTAATTCAAGTTCTTTAACTTTGAATATATTTAAACAATGTCGTATAAGAGCGGTCCCTCTGTGGCAATGCCCACAATTTTTATTTTTGGTAATGGGCGTTATCAATATTGCTTCCATGATTTTGGCTTATGTGTTTGGTCGCGATTTATTATCTGTTGAGTTTGTTATCGTAATAGTTGTTAGTATTGCCATCGTTCTTTTATTTTTAAGTTATATAATAACTCGTAATTTTGAAAAATTGATGGAGCTTAATCAAATGAAAACAGAATTTATTAGTATTATATCCCACCAATTACGTACGCCATTATCAGCAACTCGTTGGGCGGTGAGCACCATGTTGGCGGGCGGGCAAACAGAAGAAGACAAATTAAGTTATTTGGCACTACTTAAAGAAAATAACGATAGAATGGTGAGGCTGTTAAATGATTTATTGTTGGTGGCCAGAATTGAGCAGGGGAGAGTTGATTTTAAACCGCAGAAATTTTTGATGCAGGACGTGGCTGCGCAAGTTGTTAATAATTTTAAAAATTATGCCAAGGCCAATAATGTTAATATAGTTGTTGAAGGAGGAGACGAAAATTGCTTAGTGATGGCGGATCCAGAATATATAAAGTTGGTGATTCAAAATTTAGTAGATAATTCTGTAAGGTATATTGTAAAAAAAGGGCAAGTTACAGTTAAAACATTTTTGAAGCGCGGTAATGTAGTCTGTGCAGTAAAAGATACTGGAGTGGGGATACCTCTTTCTGATCAGAATCAAATATTTCAAAAATTTTTTCGATCTAAGAATGTTATGCGTTATCAAACTGAAGGAACTGGCTTGGGACTGTTTATAGCAAAAGCGATAATAGAATTTTCTGGTGGTAAAATGTACTTTAAGTCGAAAGAGAATCAAGGGTCGATATTTTATTTTACTTTACCAATAGCTAAAAAATAAATTAAAAAAATGCAAAAAATTATTATAATAGAAGACGAGAGGAGCTTACAAAAAACTTTATCGGATGGATTAATCCAAGATGGTTTTGAAGTATTTAGCGCACTGGACGGGGAAACTGGTATAGCACTTGCTAAAAAAGAAAAGCCTGATTTAATTTTGCTGGATTTAATTTTGCCGAAAATGGACGGTTTTGAGGTTTTGCGACAGCTTAAGATGGGCGAAGAGACAAAATCATCGATGGTTATTGTGTTAACTAACCTAGAAAGTAGTGGTGATGTTGAAAAAGTATTGGAGCTTGGTGCGACAACATATTTAGTTAAGGCAAATTATGGACTTCAAGAAATAATTGAAAAAATTAAAGAGACATTAAATAAGAAATAAAGGCGCTAAATTAAATGAAGGTTGAAGTGGAACAATTAAAAGCATTTTTGTTAGACGGAGGGGTAATTGATGCTAAGTCTCTTAAAGAAGCTGAGGAGAAAGCGTCGGCTTCGCAACAGAGGCTAGAGGCAGTTTTAGTATCTGAAAAATTGGTGAAAGAGGAGGAGTTGACCAAACTGAAGGCCTATATTTTGGGAATTCCATTTGTGAATTTAGAAGCAGAAAAAGTGCCATTTGAGGTTTTACAAATTATTCCTGAGTCAATTGCACGACAGCATAATATAATCGCTTACAAAAAAACCGCAACTGGTTTGGAGGTGGCGATGTTTGACCCAGAAGATTTACAGACAATTGATTTTATTACTAAAAAAGCTGATATTAAAATTTTACCTAGGTTAACATCAAAAGAAAGTATAAACAATGTTTTAAAACAGTATCAGAAAAGTTTACAGGCCGAATTCGGAGATATTATTGAAAAAGAAGTTCGTCAGTCTAACATTAATAATAAATCAGCTACAACGCAGGACCTTTTAAAAATTTCTCAAGATCTGCCAGTAATTAGAATCGTAGAAACCTTACTGAAGCACGCGGTACTGCAACATGCTTCGGATATTCACATTGAGCCTTTAGAAAAAGAGGTAGTGGTTAGATACCGGATAGATGGTGTTTTAAGAGATGCCATGATGTTGCCTAGTCAAATATGCCAAGCAGTAGTGGCACGTATTAAAGTATTGGCAAATTTAAAAATTGATGAGCATCGCTTGCCACAAGACGGAAGATTTAAATTGGAAAGCACAGATAGTAATGTTTCTTTGCGTGTGTCTATTTTGCCGGTTTATGATGGCGAAAAGATTGTTATGCGTTTGTTGTTTGAAGATAGTGGAGGATATACATTGGAAGCCATGGGCGTAAGAGGGGAGTCGTTAGAAAAAATTCACGCGCAATTAAAAAAACCACACGGAATGATTTTAGTTACAGGGCCAACTGGTAGCGGTAAGACAACTACACTTTATACGATGATGGAAATTTTAAATACACCGGGAGTTAATATTTCAACCATTGAAGACCCTATAGAATATCGGATGCAAAGAATTAATCAAACGCAGGTTCGCCCAAAAATTGGTTTAACTTTTGCTAATGGTTTGCGTTCTTTGGTCAGGCAAGACCCCGATATTATTATGGTAGGGGAAATCAGAGATAATGAAACTGCGGAGTTAGTAGTTAATGCTGCTTTAACTGGGCACTTGGTGTTATCAACTTTGCATACAAATTCTTCGGCTGGCGCAATGCCTCGATTAATTGATATGGGGGTTGAGCCATTTTTGATTTCGTCAACTATTAATATTGTTATTGCTCAACGCTTAGTTCGTAGGTTGTGCCCAGATGGCAGAGAAAAATATAAACTCTCTAAAGCAGAAATTGATAGCTTAAGCGCGAGTTTTGATATGGCCGGTTTAATGGATAAAATCAAACAGGCTAAGATTATTCATCCAGACGCAACTTTGGAAACAATTGATTTTTTTAGGCCAGGACAAAGCAAAAATTGTTCTGATGGATATAAGGGGAGAATAGGGGTATTTGAAGTTTTATCAATTAGTGATAAAATAAGAGAAATGGTGGTACAAAAAACTCCGTCGGACATTATTGAAAAACAAGCAAGACAAGAAGGGATGATGACTATGTTGGAAGATGGATTTATAAAAGCAATTCAAGGCATTACATCTTTAGAAGAAGTAATGTTGGTAACACAAGAATAAAATAGTATAATTAACAATAAATGCTTCACAATATTCAGCAGGAGTTAAAAAAATTTTTATGGTGGGGGCTGTCGGTTATTGTTTTTTTGGCGTTGATTGGCTCGGCAGTAAATAATTGGCAACTAGCGCAGAATAGCAAAAGCCTGAAAAAGTCTGCTGGTGGGATTACCGCTACAGTTTTTGATGCTCAAAATAATCCCGAAGCATTTTATTTGTCAGCCGATGGTAGCCCCAACATGGTTACAGGAGAAATTATTGAAATTGCTGGCAAGAAGTTTACACCTTATCGAATGAGTGAATCTAAAGATTCATATCGCGTTGAATGGAAGTCTGCCAAAGGAACTCAAAGCGTAGTAATCTCCAAGAAAAAACCAAATGCTGAATTATATGAAGACATAGGATTTGGTTGGGAACTTTTAGCTGTAGCCGAACCAAAGTTTCAATACAGTACACAGGGTTGGCAAAATTATCAATTAGATTTCTCTGACGCAACAGTAGAAAATGAAGTAAACGAAACTTTTAGTAGAATAAATATTGGGTTTACTGTGATTGATAGCACCGGAAGAAGTATACCAGCCAGTTTATCTGTTGCAATTGGCTTTGATGGAACTAAGTATATTAATAGTTGGGAATTTTATTTATCCGATAATCCAAATAATAACAGGTTGGTTTGGGATATCGAACATGATCGAGAGAAATTAGCAGAATATAAAAATAATCAAACTCAATCTTACTTCGCATCTGTTTTGGGTGGAGCGAGTCGTTTGGCTATTAATCGGTCGGCTGGCTCTGAAGTAAAAATATCTGTTGCTGATTTTATTAAACAAAATAATGGCAACGAAAAATTAATTAGCCAGCAAGAGGGAGAATATTATTTTTATCCGAATGGTCAAATTGGAGAAATGTTAGTTGACCCTGTACTTACTTCAGTAACGGCTGATACGAACATTACTATTAGTACCGGAAGTGGAACTACTGGTGACTTTAAATTATTTTTTTCGCAATCTAGCGGTGGTCTTGATCAAGGTTTCTTGGGGTCAGCCGGATGGGGGGGCGATTTATTAGTTAACCCAACGAACTCAGTGCTTTTAACAGAGCTTAATCAGGACGCCTCAGCCCAGACCAGTACAGCGAGTACTTTACGACTATTAGAAGCGTCATCAACGCGAGCTGTTGTACGTAATAGCTTTACCTTAGGTAGCGAAGCTTCGGTAGTGGAGGATTATTATATTTACTCTTCTGGGAAGATTGTTAAAAAAATTGTTTATACTAAATTGGATACTGGCACAGAGGTGCGGTATGTGGCGGGTGGAGCAACAAATTTTGTTATAGCTGGAGGGAGCGGATACGGAAATGATGGAGGAACGCCTCCTGCTGACAGACCAATAGGTACTTATTATGATACACAAATAATTAGGCTTGATGTTCGTTCGGCGAGTTCCGATGAAATAACTGATTACCAAAACCCGGATATGGATTTAGGTATTTTAAAAGGAGCCTCCCTTGAAGAAGATGCAACGACTACTGCTGGGTTTAATACTTGGGACGGTAGCTACGGCGTTGATTTAACAGCAACTGATACGGCAGTATACATTTCTGATTTAGATGGAGGCACGCAAACTCGTTATGACCCTGTATTTAAAATTCGTGGTTGGTCGTCAATTTCAACTCCAAATTATGTAGCATTAAATGGAACGACTTTAGCCTCTGGAACAAATTACAACGCCAGCTTAAAGCCAATTAGCTCTGCTTATTATGCCACTGATGCTGCGACAACTACGTTGTCAGCTGGTGGTGATTATGCGAGTAGCACAGAATTTTTAGCTAGCTCGTTGAATAACAAGACAATGGATTTTGCTAGTGGAGAGAATCTATACTTGGGCTTTGAAATGCCTGTCTCTGGTGTGAATATAAATTTAGCAACTGCAGGCGTGGGAGGTACGGTTACTTGGCAATATTGCTCGGCAGTTACATCTGGTAACTGTAGCACCTGGTCCGCCTTGACAGTAAATTCAACAGTGAACGGTATAAATAACTTTACCGCTTTGTCTGGTTCGGTTTATTTTGACACACCAAGCAATTGGGCAACCAGCACGGCTGACTCTATAACTTATGGTCCATCTGTATATTACTTAAGAATTGTAGGAAACGGTAGTTATGCTCCTTCGCCAGTTGAAAGTACAATTTGGTCTGATGTTTTGGTATTTCAGTATTTAGGAAATATTACTACCAATAATAACTCTTTTGTTATTGCTCGCGCTAGCAAGATGTCAGCAGGGAGCGGAGACATTAATACGGCGGGGACTTGGTCGCCATCTGGCGTACCTTCAGCAACTGATAATATATTAATTCAAAATACGCACAGTGTCACATTTGTTAATTCCCCGGCCACTGTAAACATAAAAAATTTATTTATTGCTAGCGGAGGAAGTTTCGTGATGGGTGTTACCACCACTGATGCAACAACTACATTAGACGGAAGTTTAATTGCCTCAGGAAATTTTGAAATGAGAGCAAACAGCCCAGGGAGCAACAATTATAATATATATGAGGGCTTTTCTACTTTACGACTTAAATCGGCATCAGCTGGTGAAAACGGTGTTATTGTTGAATCTTCCGGCACTATGTCTTTGCGTGGACCGACTTCTATTGATATACATGAAGGGAGAGCTGGTGATCAGCGCGGAATTAAGATAACACGATTTGGGTCCAACAATGGGTTTATATATTTAAAGGACGGCGCAGAAGCGATTATCCAAAATTCAGAAATTGCTTACATGGGAGCGAACGCCAGTAGAAAATACGGGATTTATGCCGATGCTATTGATAATGGGACAGCTAATGAGGGATTAGTAGTCACTGGTTCAATAATAGATAATGGTTATGACGGGATCTATTTATCGGGTTCCACTGATGTTATAGTTTCCGATAATAGAATTTTTGCAAATTCAAATAATGGCATAACTGTTGCCACCACATCGAACTCAACTTTTTATGCCAATACAGTATGGTTTAACGGAGCAACGGGTTATAGTTTTATTAATGGGGACTCAAATATTATATCTAATAATACTCTTGATGCTAATGTCACTAGTGTTTTGTTTGATACTGATTCAAGTTCAAATACTATTAAAAATTCTATTATTATTTTAAATACAACCGGTTTGACTAACAATGGGACAAGCAATACGATTGATTATAATTTATTTAATAGCAATACATCTGATGGATCGGTTGGCACTAATTCGCTAAGTAGTGCTGTATCTGTTGTAGATTGGAATGGTATTGAT
>PFDW01000041.1 GCA_002793835.1 Candidatus Portnoybacteria bacterium CG10_big_fil_rev_8_21_14_0_10_36_7
TCTCCGCAAGCATCTTCGTTTATCTCCTGCCGCGCCTTCGATGCCATCTTCATTATTTTAAACACGAGGTCAGGCAAATCCTGATATTTTTCAAGATGCTCAGGTTTAAAATAATCTCCCCATATAACCCTTATCTGTTGTTTAACTATTTCCGCATGATCTTCTTTAACCTTCGTTAGGCGTGATATCTGATGCATAACATTTTTACTCTCAACGCTTTTCCCTGAGTCAATATTTAGCTCATTTATCATTCTTGTCATCCTAAGTACTGTATGTGCAGCCATTTGTGCCTCGTGGGGGTCATAAATTCCGCATGGAATATCGCAATGGGCATAAACAAGTTTAGGCGCGAATATATAATCAATTAGTATTAAAATTCTTTTCATGATACTCTCAGGTATAAACAAGGAGCTATATGGACTATTTTACCAGAGGGAGTAAATACCTCTTGTCGTATGAGATTACATTTCTTAACAGTTTTATCTTAGCAAGCAGTGCAAAAACATTGTTGCCAAATATGTAGCTTGCCGAAATTCCCAAAGCAAAAATTGATCTTTCCAGAATTACAACAGGAATTAAGCTTTGCCAAACCAAAGCAGGCATATTAAAAGCCCAAACCCAAATTGCTCCCCCTACAGCATGGGCGGTAAAAGTCGAACCGTAGGCCTTTAATATCAAAAACCTGTTTTTGAAAGGATACGTAATAAGAGGAATTAACCAGAAAAGCGAATAGTACCATACGGACCGGCCAACCGGATTAAGATTATACGAGACAATAGCTAAAACGGGAATAATCAACTGTTTCTTATCCGATTTGGAAAAATACCAAACGGCAAAAAGGGTAGGGAACAATCGTATAAGAGCACCCTTGTCGAAACTGTCAAATCCATGGAAAAACAGATTTACAACCTGAATAACAAATACGGATATTATTCCAAAACTGTTACCGGCCAAAGCCCCGGATGTCGGAGCAAAAAGGTCAAAAAGTGTAAATTTAACCCTTGAACCCGCGAGTGTATTTACCGGTATCTGAAGAAGTACAAACCCTACTATTGAAAAAATTGCCAAAAAAAATATTTTATTTCTCATTTACTTTGTGCAAGTCCCGGTATAAATGCTCCGGCAACTTCAATATTTGCTCCATTTATATAATATGCGTCCTCCGAAATCAAGAATCGAAGAGTTTTATACACATCTTCATAGCTAGCGGATCTTCCCATCGGAAATTGCTTGGCGTCAAAAATATCTTCAGCCATCGAAGCGGGGGAGATCATATTTATATGTATTCCATACCCCGCTTCCTCCCAAGCCATTATTTTAGTCAAATTGTAAAGGCCGTTTTTTGCCATAAAATACGTCGCCGACTTTTCCCTGATAGTAAACACGTCTGCGCCTACCGTCCCCATATTAATAATGTGGCCCTTTCTATTTTGTTTCATCCCCCGAAGAACGGCTCTCGAGCAATACAAGGAACTTAAGATATTGGATTCCAGAATATCCTTAAATTCTCTGTTAGTAGTTTCTGAAAATTTTTTATAAATAAAATTACCGACATTATTAACAAGAAGGTCTATAGACCTAAAGTCCTTTAAAATTTTCCCGAAAGCGGTATTTACTTCCCCCTCCTTTGTTAAATCAGCCTGAACCAGTACAGAGTCGGGGGATTTTTTTTTAACTTCAGAAATGGTTTTATCGGCTTCCGTTCTGTTAGTATTAAAGTGTAAAGCAACCCTAAATCCTTCATTCGCAAGAGAAACGGCTAAATATTTACCTAGTCCCTTTGCGCTTCCTGTAACAATAGCGGTTTTTTCCATCGGTCTAGTATTAAATCAAATTTTGACGAATGCATCAATTTTGAAATATAGTTTGAAAGAAGTGAATAAAGTTCGGTTTATATTTTTCATCTTAATTATTGCAACTGCCTCCTTGCTCACATACTTTTTTTCCAAGAATAAAGACTTATTAAACAAAACAGACACTACTGTTAATTCAAGTAGGGAAGTCACCGCGCTTCCTACCTCAAGCCCGTCAGAAGCAAGTTCTTCTCCGGTTGCATCTCCTCCAAACCTAAATCCGCAACAAGTGCAAACAGTAATCAGGAATTTGGTTAATTCTAAAAATTATAAAGGTTTACAGCCATATATGGCCACTCCCGCAGTTCTGGTTACCCTGGCTTCCAGTGACTGCTGCGGAAACCTGACCCCTGAAGAAACAACAACCCAAATGGCTTACCTGAATAGTGGGGTACCGTTTGAGTTTAACCAGGAATCCAGCCAAGTTAAAAGTTTAAAATCGCAAAATATTAAATTATCAGCCTATTTCGTAGGCATATCGACAAAAAATCAAATCGTAGTTTCATTCAAGCTCAACCAGAAAGGTCAAATTGAGGAAGTAGAAATGGCTGCTAGCTATGAACTTTACTGATTCACCAAAGTAATGTTTTCAATCGTGCGAATCCACGAATTATCGCCGTTTTTAGCCCTGAATTGCCAAAAGTGTGCTCCCCATAAACCTATTGATTTGATCCCGTACGACTCAAGAAACCTATTTCCCTTATTTATATCTTCCGCAGTAAAAGAAAAACGCTCGAAACGAGCATAACTTAAATCCCTGATATAAGGCTCCGCCTGCATCTCCATAATCCAAAACCCGGCACCTTTTTCTTCGGCCTTTTTCATGAAAGTTACATAAGGGGGAGAAAACAGCGGCCACGATTGCACAGGCCAAGTTAAAAAATCAGGCCAGGGAATTTTTATATCTGAACCAGCAATTTGAAAAGCAACTAAGTGTGGTCCTTCCGTTTTAAAATAAGCGTTAGTAGAATAAACGTCCCCTGGTTTTAGGATCGAAATAAGACCTAACCAATCCCTGTCGAAATACCATCCGGCAGAGTGGTTCAATATTACAGGACGCTTCCGAAAGTCGGCAGACCTTACAACCTCTACCTCTTTCCCAACCAAATCAACTGAAACGGATATTCCTCTCGGATCACCCAATAACGGTTCGTTCTCAACCTGCCAATAAGAAATATTCGGATAATTTGAAAGTTCTTCGACAAGTTTTCTATCAACTGCGAGAAGTTCATCGGCGACGGAATGACTAGGAGTTAATCTTTGTCCGAATTTGATTTTTGCTTGCAACTCAGCCGGTAAGTGCGTCTCGGGATAATATGGAGTTTTTGCTCCGAGAGCAATAACAACTTTTACATTTCTTTTCTCGGCTTCCTCAATGGCGAACTTCAAATCATCAATTTTCAAATTGCCGTTTTCATCAGTCATTAAGTCCCAAAAGAAAGACAATCTAACCCAATCAGGCTTAATTTCATCTAGTAGTTTTTTGTAATCCTCTTTGGGGTCAAGTCCATACCAGCCGGCCTGCTCAAAACTGTAAGAAACACCATAAGCAGGTTTATATTCACTTTTCACCACTTTATTTGGTATTGGGTTTGCAAAGGCATTCGCAAAAATAATGCAAATTAATAGTAATAAAACCAAAACAGTTCTAATTAACATGAAAAAATTATAACCTTTTTCATACAAGCGACTTAATTATTTTTTTAAAAAATTTAAAATGTATGTATACTAAATTCATCTTAATTTATGTTGCAAAAAAGAAAATCACTGCTCAATCCTAAAAAAAAGTACTTGCAGGTAGCATTGAACAGCACGCTGGACGAAGCTTTTAATATTATTTCCAAACTACCAATAAGTGAAAGAATAATTGTTGAAGCGGGCACTCCGCTTATTAAAAAATACGGAGAGGAAGGAATTTTTAAGGTTAAACAATGGTATCAAATGCACATAGACGGGGAAGCATTAACCAGAAGTTCCTTAACTAAGCCAGTTTCCATAAACTCACTTTTTAAATCTTATTTCAGAAATACACCAAGCATGAAAAAGGTGAAAATTAGCGAATATGAAGCCTATGTCGTTGCCGACTTAAAAACCATGGATCGTGGAGAAACAGAAGTCGATATAGCCGTTTCAGGAGGTGCCAACGCGGCAATAGCTCTTGGTAATGCTCCTTCTGAAACACTTGATGCTTTTATTTTAAAGTGTGATGAAAACGGAATTGACTCCATGATAGATATGATGAACGTAGGCTATCCTCTTTCGGTACTTAGAGGTTTGAAAAGATTGCCGACAGTTGTTATTTTGCACCGTGGTGTTGATGAGGAAAGATTTAATAAGGAAAAGCAGATACCCTTATACGAAATTCGAAGGATTAAAGGAAATTACGACATAATGATCTCGATAGCCGGAGGGGATACAATCCGGGAAGTTCAGAGGTCGGTTTTCAATGATGCTGATATAGTAATTGCTTGGAAAGGTTTTTATGAAAGCTCAGAACAAACCGGGATACTTGCAGATCAGTTTCTAAAAATAATTAAATAAAATTATTTTTTTGTAAAAAACGAAGCTAATGATTGAATGCCCTGCATAAATTCAATCGGCAATGCAAAAATAACTGTTTTAGAAGGATCCGGGTTAATTTTTTCTATAGTTTGCAATGTTCTTAAGGAAATTCCGGCAGGCACACCAGATAATGTTTTGGCAGCCTCAGAAAGTTTTTGAGCTGCAACTGCCTCTCCTCCTGCAGAAATAATTATCGCTCGACGTTCCCTTTCTGCTTCTGCTTGTTTGGACATTACTCGTTTCATGTCTGCAGGCAGTTCAATATCTTGAATTTTTATATCAGAAACACCGACTCCCCAAGGTTGTGTGGCAACATCTACTATTTTCTTTATTTCCTGTGCAACTTTATCTCTTTCGGATAACAACGTATCTAATTCAATGCCCCCAATCACATCCCTTAATGCGGCCTGTGCATACGTCCCAACTGCACTTTTGAAATCTAGTATTTCCAAAACTGCCTTGTCTGCAGATTCAACCCTAAAATAAACAACAGCATTTATTCCGAGTGTGACGTTGTCTTTGGTGATTACCTCTTGCTGGGGAATATCTACTGTATCAACCCTAAGATCAACTTTCATCATTCTTTGAAGAACAGGCATAATCCAAGTCAATCCTGGTTCTCTAGTTCCTGAGTATTTACCGAGAGTAAGTACTACACCTCTTTCATACTGGTCAATAACTCTAATACCTAATAGGAGTATAAAACCGAGAGGAATTATTAAAAGTAAAATCATAAACTTACATTTAATATGATACAAAGCCTAAATTATTGCAAGATAAAAGTTAAATCTACCAAACATTTTGCCGCTACGTAGATGATGCTAGAACTTTTTGGGTTCAGAATCAAAATAACTTTTTTGCAAATTAGCAATTTAGTAGGGATTGACTGCTAGTTTATTAGTGACGTAGCGGTTTTTGTATAAGGTTGTCGGGCAAAAAGATGTTTATTCATACGTAACGAAGTCAACAAAATTTGCTTTTACCTATATTATAGGTTCATAATTTGCCTTATCTGAATGAAAAGTTTTCGAAGACAATTAACATCTTTTTTAAGGTATTCATCAATACTCCTGCCTCTGTTATTTTTTTTCCTTTCTATACAGTTCAAGGATTTATTTTATTTATTTATTTCTCTTGTTCTAATCATAGTTAATGTTGTTATCGTTTTTCCCTCATTTTTATCCAATAAAGCTATAAGATTTCCTAAATTTAAACAATTAAAAATTATAACTAAAGAAAATAATGCTGAAAACAAGAATTCCCTAAAGCAAATTATAGAAATTAAAAAATTTTCAGTTTTTGTTCTAGTTTCAACACTCTACTTCTCTGCTTTTCTAATATTCAATGCAAATCAAGTGAGCCTAAGTTCCAACATACTTTTAAATCACTTTCACACTTTAATTTTATCAGCAAAGGATAATCTGTTATTTTTCATAGGATTTCCAATTTTGGCTTTTTTTCTTTTTAGAAATTTTCGACAGAAAAAACATAATTTAAGGTTTCAGTTCCTAACAACTTTAGTAATTTTGGCCATATCTCTGATTCTGAGTTTCCCTGTAGTATTCATATTTCCAATAATTGAGGGAAATTATTTCGGAGTAAAATTTTCTAGTAAAAATAGTAGTGCTCTTTCCGACCCACAAAAAATAGCTGATGCTTTAGGGAGCTTGCAGACTCCGCCGAAGGTTATCAGCACAGGTGATGGTTTTAAAGAAAAGATATTAAATACTGAATTTTCTTCTATGAAAAGAAGTAAATTTTATAAAGACAAGGTTGTAACTAAACTATCAAGTAAATACATTTATACTTTAAAACAACCCCAAACAAACCTATCCTTATACAAAAATTTTCTTTTTGTTAAAGATCTAGATAAAGCAGCTCTGCAAAAGATTAGCCCTCCACTTGGAAAAGCCTTCCTAAAATCGAATATCGACTCTAGTTCAATTAAAGAAACTGCGGAAATTAAAATTGTCAGTAGGCAAGAATATCTGAAATTAAGAGATGAACAAATAAACAAGGAAGTTGCCGAAATCGATGGCATAATAAAAGATATCTCGAACGACATTGCGTATATGGGCGGTTTGATTTCTAGAGCGAGAGCTGAACAAGCTGATTTACAAGCATCAGTTGATCGAGCTCGAAGCCTAAGAGAAGAAGATTATCAATACTGCATAACCGCAGGCTACAATTCTTTTTATTACGGAACCTTTATAAGAACGTATTCTGACGCAGAGTGCGATGCTGAAAGAAGAGAATGGGATCAAACAATTGCGAATCTAGAAAGTAAGATTCAAGAATATGCTCCGGCTATCTCACAAGGACAAGAAAGGCTCGCTACACTAAGATACTACAAAGAAACTTATGAAGCGGTTAGGGAACTTATTGAGGGCCAGAAGGAATCTGCGATTCAAGAACTTGGTCTTTTTGAACCAGATAAAACACTTTATGTTGTACTTGAAAACGTAGGCGGTAAGGAACTTGATGTTTATCTGGGAACTTTAGTTCACGAATATTTACATTTCACTTCTTATATTTCTGATGAGAGAAAATTACCTAGATTCTTTGAGGAAGGGTTGACCGAGTACTTTTCCCGAAAAGTGCTTCGCGGCAATGGGAGCTCTCAACAAATTGGTTATCCTATTATTGTAAAAATTATTGAAGAGGTAACGAAAAAGATACCCGAAGATGAACTGAAAAGAATATATCTTGCCAAGGACACTGAAAGCTTAAAGCGAAGTCTGAATAAGGCTTATGGTGAAAAGTTTTATGACGATACTGAGTACTTCTTTGATTATTTAATTTGGGATTTCTCATCAGATAAGGCGTTAAAAACGGCAAACGATATCATGTTCAGAATTGGGGGAGCACAATTAACAGAAGCAGACATGGAGAGCTCACTTTAGTCAGCTTTTTGTATTTTAAACTTAAAAACCTTTCCATCAATAGCATCTTTGCACTCAAACATTATTTCTTTGTCATTGATTGAAATACCAATTGCATCAGCAGTTATTTTGTTATCTATATCAACTGTTTTTGGGGGCAATTCATTTAGGTTATCAATTAACTCCTTTGCACCTTGAGCTTTTGGATAGTTGTTGCTAATTGTTTTGTAATAAGAAGTTTTTACTGCATAAAGATAGCATAGAGCTAAGTCTTCCCGCTGAAAACTAGTTGTTTTTAAGAAAGGGTATTTTCCAAGCATTTCTTCATTAAATTTTTTTGCTAGCATAATTGTCTGAATTCTGTTTTGTAAGGCGCTTTCCGTTTTACTTTTAGCTTTATCTTTATATTCATTACGAAATTTATCGAAGTCAACTGAAATATTAGTAACTGCCTCGTATAATTTAGGGGTTTTATAGTCAGCTGAATCCTTATTCCCTGTTCCATAATCTTTCAAAACTGTATACATGGATGAGAATAAATTTTTGTATTTAATAAGCGTTTCGTAGCCATAAGGATATGAAATTTTTATCTCCTCTTCGTCTATGTATTTGAAATCAGCTTTTGTATACTTTTCAAGGGTAATAAGCTCTGGAAAATTAGCATAAAGCTCTTCATTGGACTTTTTTTCGTAACGATTAAAGAAGTCCCTCATAATAGCGTCCTCCTTTAAATTATTAAGGTAATTTAACATTAAACTTGATCTAATATTTGATTCTTTGCCTAACTCAATTTGAGATTGATAGTAAGCAGAGTGGCTATTGTAATAACTATTCAAAAACTGCCTTTTCTTTCCCAACAACAAGCTTTTTTTGCTACCAATTGAATCTAGTTTTTTTTTATTTATTTCTAATGTTTTAAGGTATTCTTCTTTATTCTTTTTTTTTAAATTTTCAATCCCTAATAATTCATCAAATTTATCGATTGACTGTTCGTGCGAAATATCTTTATCTTTGTGTGTTTCATCTAAGAGTTGGGAAGTTCTATCTTCTAGTTGCTCCTGCTCATAAAGCATTGAAATTTCCTGTCTCGTCGCGTCCGAGGCAAAAACTGTCATTTGCTTTAAAGCGCTCCACTCAAAAGCCTTATAAATAACGCTTAAGACTAGAATGATGGGTATAAGAAGGGTCAATATAAGTCTTATACTTAAGCCCTTAGGTGAATCTTCCATATTATAGGTTTATAAGATTACATCTCGACTGTACGAAAAGTCAAATATTTTATGTTTTACCAGTAATCTTTATAGAAATAACTATGCTATCTATTTTAATTAATAGATTGTTTACTGTCCGAAGCTTTAGTGAATGACAGTGCCGGGGGTCGGAGTCGAACCGACATAGCCCGTTTTTCAGACGGGTGCGTTGACCACCTCTGCCACCCCGGCGTCTAGCTTTTTCCAGATTACTACTGATCTAGCAACTTCCGCTCTTATATGATAATCAGAAACACTATCGTTAACTATTAAAAATGCCACCGCATTTGGATCTTTTCTTTTATTTCTGTATTCAAGGGCATAAGCAAGACTACTTTTAAATTGAAAAGGTATTTTCATCTCGACTCCATCATGATCCGTATAAACCCAGGCGTCTATTCCTTTCTTTTTTTGTTTTAAAGTACTTGTTTTAATTCCTGCGATTAATCCTTCTTCAGCCATTTGGCTGAGAATATCAATTGCCCTTCTCTTGTTCCTCTTTCCCTTTTCAAGTGATTCCCTAACAATATCCGGTTTCGAAGTATTTAGAAAATGACTAGGATAACCTAAATGAGCTTCCGCTGTCATTGTTAATCAAGTCCAATCCCGATTCCAATATATAAAAGCTCTGCATTTCCAAGATTTTTTACCTGATGAATACTTTTTGCTGGGACTATAATCCTATCTCCCGCACCAACTTT
>PFDW01000061.1:0-9026 GCA_002793835.1 Candidatus Portnoybacteria bacterium CG10_big_fil_rev_8_21_14_0_10_36_7
TTCGATTGGCGCAACACAGCTTTACTATGTTTATTTGATTCCTGGTATTTTTCGTTATGATAATTTGGTTCATTCGTTTGGTGTCTTTTTGGCCACTTTTGCTATATATGGTTTAGTTCGGCCGTATCTACTGAAAAAGACCGAGCACAATTCATTTGTGTTCTGTTTTATTTTAGTTTCAAGCGCTATGGGTGTGGGAGCGTTTAATGAAATTATTGAGCTTATAGCAGTTCTTTTCTTTAACGCCCAGCAAGGAGTTGGTGAGTACCTTAATAATGCTTTTGATTTGGTATTCAATTTATTCGGAACATTAGTCGCTTGTTTTGTCATTATGAAATATCACCTTAGGAGTAATGGAAATACATAATTTGTTGCCCAAGATAGAAGAATTTATAAGCTCATTAGAAAATAAAGATATTAATTTTGATGCCTTTAAAGAATATTATTTATCTTCTAATAATAAATCAGTAAGATATCTTTTTGAGAATATAAATAAGTGGCAAGGCATACGCAAGCAACTTGGAGAGGGTGATAAGCTGGCGATAAAAAAAAGATTAGTAGATTTAAAAAACTGGGGCTATCCTGCGCGAGCCGAAGCGACCATAGAAAAAGTTGAAAAATTTTACAAAAAAAAATTAAATGGGGAGTTAATTTTATTTTTTGGATTAAATTTGGTTGATGGTTACACCCGATTTGAGAAGGGGTGGAATACGATTTTTTTAGGAGTAGATTATAGTGAGTATGACGCCAATGATTTGGATATTTTATTGGCGCATGAATTGAACCATTTGACTCGGGATTCTAGCGAACAAGTTCTACACTCATACGGTGTTACGAGTGAAATGACAAATAAGGAATATTTAAGCAAGATGACTTTCGTTGAACATCTGGTGAATGAAGGCCTAGCTGGCTATTTTTCTTCATTAATTTATCCTGAAGCGAAGCCTTGGAAATATCTGTATTACTCAAAAAAACAATATGACTGGTGTCTAAATAATCATAAGGAAATCGAAAAGTTGGTTATAAATCATATCGAAGCTAATAAAAGTTGGCGTCCACTCTATCGGGAAAATCTATTGGGCGATAGTTCGCCAGAGAGACTGCAGTATTATTATGGGCTTGAACTAATAAAAAAAGCGTCTAAAAAATATCCGCTTAATGAGTTAATTTTTATGCCAGCCAAAGATATTGTTGGCGAATTTTGTGAGATTAATCGATTTGCTTTGGTAAAGCAAACGGGATAGTCATTTCTATTTGTTTCTTGAGTAAGAATGAGCCGTCGGGGCTTTGATAAACGTCAGGGCCCGTTAATTGATCGCCATTGGTGTTGATTATTTTAAGTATGTTTTCATTCTGTTCTTTAGGTTGGAAGCTGGCAGTTATTACAACTTTATCGTCAACAGTGTCTAGGTTGTAAGTTTTTCCACCGCCGAGCTTCACTTCTCTGGTGAGTAACTTGTAATAATTTGAAGTTGGGTCATACCAAGTGTGGTCGCTTATATTAAACACTACTGAATATTTTTGATCTATAACCGTGGCTTCTGCGACGCCTAGTGAACCGTTATAACTCTTTGCGTCATTTGTGACCGAATAAGCTCTATCGACAGATATGGCTATTTTACTGCCATTAGGTACATTTGTTTCGCCTTCAGCTTTTAAGATTGATGATGATTTAGCTGCTTGTAAATTTAGAAAGTGCTTAGCGGGTTGTTTTACGGCTAATGATTGAGTCGTGGTGCTTGAGTTTGGAGACTTTGAAGTAATTTCCGTTTTAGCTCGACTATTTTTTTGGGCTGTGGGCCGGGTATTTAAATAGTAAAAAAGGCTACTTGGAACAATCAAGGCTACCGCTAATATTCCGAAGCCAATTGATGGACGAATATGGTGTTTATCTGGCATAATGATATTAGCAGGTATTGAGTTTACGTGTGAATCTGTTATAATAGATATTATGAGTCAAAAAGTTATCATCATAATTAGCGCCATATTTGTTGGTCTATTATTAGTCGGAGCGCTTTTAATGATAATCGAAAACAAAATTTATCATTCTGTGGCAATGAAGGCAGATGAAAAAGTATTTATTGTTAATAAAGGAGAGCGCTCGAGAGATATTGCTCAACAATTGGTCGAGCAAAATTTAATAGCTAGCAATTTTAGTTTTCAGTTTTATCTTTGGCAAAAGGGATACACAAATTATTTGCAAGTAGGGGAGTATAGCTTATCGCCCTCAATGACAATTGCGCAAATTGCCAAGAAATTACGCAAAGGTCAAATAATTGAGTCAACTATAACAATTCCCGATGGTTACAATTTAGGCCAAATCGCTAAGGCGCTGAATTTGGAAAAAGACGCGTTAGTTGATTATGACATGTCGACGCTTAAATACGATTTTTTGAGTAATCAGGATAGTTTAGAGGGGTATTTGTTCCCCGATACATATAATTTTCAAAAAAATAATTTATCAGTAGATACAGTTGTAAAAACATTATTAGATAATTTTGATAAAAAATTGAGTCAGCCTTTGCGAGATGAAATTTCTCTGCAAGGAAAAACAATTCAAGAGATTATTACTTTAGCCTCAATAGTCCAGCGGGAGGCAGCTAGTGTTGGAGAGATGCCTGCCATTGCTGGAGTTTTTTATAATCGTTTAGAAATTGGCATGGCTTTACAATCGGACGCCACGGTTAATTATGCAACGGGAAAAAGTTTAAGGCAGGCAACCGAATCAGATATTAAAATAAATTCTCCGCATAATACTTATAAATTTAAGGGGTTGCCACCTGGGCCAATTGCAAGCCCTGGATTGGACGCAATTAAAGCGGTGGTCTATTCACAAAAGAACAATTATTTTTATTTTTTGCATCCTAATGATGGGGGGCCAGCGGTTTTTTCTAAAACCGTAGAAGAGCACAACAAGAATAGATATATATATTTAAAGTAGTTAATCAATCCCTGAATTAATTCAAGGATTATTCGTGGGCAAATTATAAGTATAATATAATAAAATGACAAAAATAAATTATAAATCAAAATCTTTTACTTTAATTGAGCTCCTAGTGGTTATTTTCATAATCGCGCTATTGGCATCTATTGTGGCTGTGCAAGTGAATAAAGCGCGGTGGAAAAGCCAAACAATTAAAGCGGTCGCAGATTTAAAAAGCATTCAAACTGCGCTTGCCATGTATAGTGATGAATTTGGGTTATATCCTAGTCCTGTTGATTACGATGAGGCTGTCACAGGGTGTAAGTGGGATTTTGAAGGAGATGATTTAGATAGTAACGGTATCTCATGGTTAGATCCGTTAGTCGAAAATGGTTATTTGGGAAGTGCACCAACGCCTCCGGGTAATATTTCTTATCGCTATAAGGATTCTGCCTCATGTACTTGTGCTGGTTCGGCAGGGACGGCAGCTTATATTGTAGTTGCGTCGGGCTTACCAGTTGCTATCTCTGGTGTAACAGATAATGATTTTTCTGATAATTCTGCAAGTTGGGATCTCGTAAATTGTCAGAGTGAAGTATCCGATTTAGTTTATTCTGTCGGTTCGTTGGAATAATCATTATGCGAGAAGATTGGTGGTTATTTTATCTTGACATATCTATATAACCTGCTATACTTATTTTAATTAAATAAAGTCTCGCAATGTGCGAGTATATCCGCAGAAAATAGGCTCAGCGAAAGCTGATTAAGTATCTAAACGATAACCTATTGAGGTAAAAATCCAAGCAATTGGATTCAAGGTCGTCTGCGGAAGACGATTTTTATTTTATACATATGCTTACAAAACAACAAAAACAGGAGTTAGTAAAAGATTTAACTGATAAGTTTTCAAAACAAAAATCAGTTGTATTTACTGACTATACTGATACTAAGGTAAATGATTTGCAGGTGTTGCGTCGTGATTTGAAAAAAGGGGGAGTAGACTATCAGGTGGCAAAGAAAACCTTGATGCAAATTGCGGTAAAAAACGCAGGAATTAATGACATTGATATTATTAAGATGCCTGGTCAGATTGGTGTCGGGTTTGGTTTTGAAGATGAAGTATCGGCAGCAAAAATTTTAGCTGAGTTTTCGAAGAAAAATAAAACATTAAAAATTTTGGGTGGATTGCTGGGAGCAAATTATTTAGAGGCGACTAGAGTGCAGGCTTTAGCGCAATTGCCAAATCTTGATGGAATGCGCGCTCAATTTGTTGGTGTTTTGGCGGGGCCAGTTAGAAATTTTGTTTCGGTGCTTAATGCAAATCTGCGAAACTTTGTCGGAGTTTTGGATCAAATTAAAAATACAAAATAATAATTAAAAAATATGTCAGAAGAAAAAAATGTAGTCGTGCCTGAAAAATTTAAGGCATTAGTGAGCGAAATAGAAAAGATGTCAGTTTTGGATCTTTCAGAGCTAGTAAAAGTTCTGGAAGAAAAGTTTGGTGTATCGGCTCAAGCCATGGTTGCCTCTGCCCCAGCAGCTGGTGCAGGAGTAGGAAGCGCTGAAGTTGCTGAAAAAAGCTCATTTAACATTGAGGTTAAAGCAGCTGGAGACCAAAAAATAGCGGTAATCAAGGTGGTTAGAGAAGTTACTGGGCTAGGTCTTAAAGAAGTGAAAGACTTAGTAGATGCTGCACCAAAGGTAATTAAAGAAAATGTACCTAAGGCTGATGCTGATGAGATTAAGAAGAAATTAGAAACAGCTGGTGCAACTGTTGAATTAAAGTAATTATTGATTAATTAAATCAATTTGGAAAAGCTGGTTTTGTGAAATAGCAAAGCCAGCTTTTTCGTCTTCTGAAAATGCAAAGTTGGTTAAGCTTTTTAGTGAGTCGCTTATTATTTGGCTTATGAGCTCTCCCGAACGATTAATTATAGAGATGCGCTCGGTGTTGGGATCAATTATATAAATATTATCTGAATATTTGTTTGCAATAAATAAACTGTTACTTGTGATTGGGGGATATATATTAATGGTGACATTGAGTTTTTTACCTGGGCTGGTTCTTTTTAAATACTTAGAATCATTTAATTTATATGTTTCTTTAGTAGTAGTAAATTGATTAATTAATTTATCGGTTGGAGGAGTTAAGACATAACGACCATTTTGTTTCGCTAGTGAATAAGTGTAGCTCACTTCGCTGTTATCTGACCAGGCATAAAGAGAGCCTTCGGATACGAAAATATATTGCGGGCTGAATTCGAAGCCTGGAGCTGAAAAATCGGTGATTGGGATAAGGTCGTTAAGGTGGGTAATTTTGTTAATTTCATCAATTTTTGTATTGATCTTGTTCGCTATATCTTCGCTTTCTTGTTGTTTGATATTGAATCCAACAATGTTGGCGTATAGGTTTTTAGCTTGTGACAGCATTTCACTGGCTCTAAAAGTGTCATTAAATATAAGCGCATTTTCTGCTTCATTTTGTTTGATGGTTATTTCTTCAACAACTCTTTTATAATTATCTAGAGCTTGTTGGCTATTAGACAGGTAGCGTGAGTAGGCGAATCCGGATAAAGCAAGAATTGTAATTCCAAGGAGCGCAAATAAGTGATTGCGTGATAGCTTTGGTTTTTGTTGATTTGGAGCTCCACCGTAATTAATAGTTACTTTAGGAAGTTCTGTCGCTTCCATTTTATTTTTTAGTGATGAAATCACTCGGGTCGGTATAGAGAAAATATTGTGTAGTTTTTGGATAACGTTGAAAGTTCCAAAGATTTTTTCTTTGTTTGTACTAGTTTTTAATCGATTGTTACCACGAGTCAGATTTGAGTTATAAACTGGCGAATTATCACCTGGAGGACGTAACTCTAGTAATAATAAAACTAACGATGGCAATGCTGGCTGTTCTTTAGCAATATTTTCAATTTGCGTACAAGTTGAGATGGTGTTGTCATTTAGGAGTTGTTCAAGGCCAACGGGGGATATCAAGTCAAGAATCGTAGGCGAAGCTAAAATTAATTTGTCGTTTATCACGGCTTGGCCCGAGGCGACACTTTTAAAAGTTTTATTGGGGTTGGGCTTCTTTTCGTCAGATATTATGAATCTTTTGCCAAGGTCAATTATTGTATTGTCTCGCCAAAGAAATGCTTGTCCTTGCCCAGCTTTTACTAAATTAACAGCGTCGTCAGATAATGATGCGCAGATTATATTGAGATTGTTTACCCAATTTGCTTGGCCGTTATGAGCAATCTCCCCTAAAGCAAGGTTAGCTTTGTGTAGCGCCATTTCTAGGCTCTTTAAGGTCCCACGCTTAGGGTTTGCATAGTATTCTTTCTTTATAACCGAAGATACCGTATTTAGTAGGAATTTAGACTCGTCGTTAGGGTCTATGAGTTGGCCTACGATATAGAGGTTGCCCAAGTCAATTTGTTCGATATTTTGAGGTTCAAATTGAAAAATTTCACACTTAGCACTGCCCTTTCTGGTATGGTTAAACAACAAAACATTTGACTTGGCTTTAAAGTCTTGGTGTTTCTTTTCCATTTTTTTGTTATTATACCACCACGGGGGTTAATATGCCAATGCGGCAACTTGCCTAAAGATTAATGAAAGAGTATATTAATTAATTATAAGAGAAACGCTCTAATTTAGGTTGTTTTTCAAAATATACAAAAATAAACATATAAAATATTTTATGGCACAAGAAATATTAGAAAAACTTTTTGAATCACCAGTTAAGGCTAGATTGCTTAAATTATTTTTAAGAAATCTAAACGATGGGTTTACTATCGAGGAAGCAACAAAAAAAACTAGATCAGATTCGTCGGGGGTAGAGAAGCAAATAAAAAATATGACAGCTATTGGCCTTTTGCAGTCTCAAAAATCGGTTCGTAAAAAAAAGGGGAAGGGGTCGGGAGTGTATTATGTTGCTAATCAGGATTTCGAATTTTTTAATGAATTACGCAGTTTGGTTCTCAAGTCATCGCCGGCTTCTCATGAGAAGTTGCAAGACAAATTGAAAAAGTTGGGCCGAGTTAAATTAGCTGTACTTTCGGGTGTATTTGTTAATCAGGACAATGGTCGGGTTGATTTATTGCTTATTGGCGACGGTATCACAGATAATAAAATGCACTCTTTTTTGAAGGAGGTAGAAGCTGAAGTAGGCAAAGAGGTTAGATATGCTTTTATGGATACAAATGAATTTCACTATCGATTCAGTATGTTTGATAGATTTATTTTGGATATTTTGGAGAGACCTCACGAAAAAATAATAAATAAATTAGGGATTGAATAAAATAGTGCTTTAGGGTGTTATTTGGGACGGTTAGCTCAGTGGTAGAGCATTCGCTTCACATGCGAAGGGCCACAGGTTCGAGCCCTGTACCGTCCACCATATTGAATTAGTCGCCTCGCTCGGGCGGGCAAAAAGGAAGGAGGTTGGGGGGAAGGAATTTTTGCCCGCCCGAGCAGAAAAGTTTTTGTTTTTGCTGAGCGAAGCTTGGCAATCAAATTTCGCAGTCCGTATTTTCGTCAAAAAAGTTCAGATTTCGTCCAACAAACACCACAGACTAGAACATTTAGTATTATTGTGCGCTTAATGATAAACGCATTATTGTCACCCGAATATTTTTATTGATAATTTATTAAATTGCTCACCACGATCAAATTCATTTTTAAATTTTTCGAAGCTTGAGCCACCTGGAGAAAATAGTATTGCCTTTTTGGGCATCTTTTTTTGTTTAACAGCGAATAGAATGTCCTTCAGGTTGGAGAATACTTGCGGTTGATAGCGAAAATATTTAATTTTTTTTAATTCGTTGAGCAATTTGTCAGTGGCGCTACCGTTAAGGAAAAAAATGTTTTTTCCCTTGAGTGAGGAAGCAATCTTTTTTGCTAGGTTTTTGTATCCCAGTTTTTTATCTGTACCGCCAGTTATTAGTAAAAGGTTATTACCAAACTTTTTCATTGAGGTAATTCCAGCGATTGTTGCATCTGGGCTAGTAGCGGCAGAGTCGTTAATAATAGTTAAGCTATCTGTTTGATATATTATTTGTTGTCTAAAAGGGACAGCTGGCAGTGCGTTAATCTTTTGTATCAAGTCTTTCCATGACCGACCAAATAAATAGGCAGTTAGCAATGAGGCGAGCAAATTTTGTCTTTGATGTGGTGTAAAATTGTTTAATTTTGTAACCAGCACTCTTTTTTTCTGGTTTTGCATATACAGGCTATCATTTTCAAAAAATAGTCCGTCTTTATTTAGTGGTAATTTGGTCAACGAAAAAAAATATAATTGGCTTTTAGGTTTTTTTGAGAGAAATATTTTTGTATTTTTATTATCATTATTGAGTACCAAAAAATCCTTTTTGGTTTGATTTAAGAATATTCTTTTTTTTACTGCGCGATATGTTTTCATATCACCATATCGGTCGAGATGATCTTCGTATAAGTTGGTTATAACGGCAATATGAGGAGGCGCTAAACCTTTTTTAATATACTCTAGCTGATGAGATGGCATTTCTATGATAAACGGGGAATTATTTGGTGCTGATTGGTCAATAATTTTAAATAGATCGGAGTTGGGCGTGTTGCCACCAGTTATAGGCTGGGGGATAAAATGAGACAGCCAAGTGGTTATAGTAGTTTTGCCACGAGTGCCAGTTACTGCAATAACCGGTCTTGTGGTATTTTTTGTTAACTCGAGAAATAGTGTCAGATTATTGAAGTATTTCTTTTTATTTTTTATAATGAATTTTGGCCATTTGCTATAGATGCTGACAGCTTGATTAAAAATGATGTAGTCGGCTTTTAAGAAATCTTCAGCTTTATGCTCGCCAAGGGTAAATTTTATTTTTTGCCCCTTTAGCTTTTTCAGGCCATCTTTGAGCTCTGACGGAAGTAGCATGTCGGTAATGGTCAATTTCGCTTTATGGAGTATTAAAAATTTTGCCATGGCGAGCCCGCCACCAAGGCGACCGAGACCAACCAATAGAATCTTTTTTCCACTAAAAAAATATCTAGGTTGTTTGGGTTTAATTTTTTGTTTCATTGTTTTGTTTTAAGTATCTTATCAGAATTATTTTGATAATCAAAATTGATTTTGATA
>PFDW01000061.1:9046-11231 GCA_002793835.1 Candidatus Portnoybacteria bacterium CG10_big_fil_rev_8_21_14_0_10_36_7
AAAATAGATAATTTAGAAAATCAAGACAATAAAGTTAACATAATTTTACCTATACCGCGAGATTTTGGTTTTCAAAAAATTATTGGGAAAAGTGTGTTTAAGGGAGTAAAATATGAGATAAAGAAAGAAACTAATTTCGGTAATCAGTATGTCGAATTTACAGATGTGTTACTACCACATGAGTCAACAATCGCTTCTATGAAGTTTACGGCTGAAATTAGGCCACGTTATAAAGAAAAAAATAGCAATATTGCTAGTGATGAAGAACGTAAGTTAGGACTTAAAGAAAATTCCGTATTGAAGTTGGATGAGGCAGAACTAGACAGAATAAATGTTTATCTTGGCAAAGCGGGTGGGGTTTCAATTATTGTAAAAAAATTATATAATTATGTAAGAGATACGCTTAAATACGGTGGTCCTATTGAAGGGCTGTATAGCTCTCAAGACGCATTAAGCAAGAGTGAGGTTGACTGCGGAGGGTTTAGTACGTTACTTTGTGCGTTATTGGTAAGTCGGGGTATATCGGCTCGTATTGTATCTGGTTTTTGGGCGGGGTATGCAGATAATGGTATGCATGTATGGGTGGAATATTTATCTGATAGTGGGCGTTGGATTGGCGTAGATGCGTCTAGCGATAAACTATTCAGACAAGGCAGAAGCTATAAATCTGGGCATTTTGGTTTTTTAGGATCGGACAGAATAGCGATGTCTGTAGGATGTGGGCTAATTATGGAAAGCAAAGAGCAGGTTGATATTTTGCAAAACCCCATTGTAACAGCCAGTCTTGGGGAACAATCTTGTAAATGGATAAGTGAATTTAAAGTTATAAAAAAATGAAATCAATTACTACTGCCACGTCGCCCAATACAGAAAGAGATGATTTTTGGTTGGCATTAAAATTATTATTTTTTCCAACAAAGTGGCGCAAAGGCGTAGCAACAAAAAAATTATTAAATGAATTTAAAAGTTGGCTACCAGTTAAGCATGGTTTTTTATTTGAGTCTGGTAGAGGCGCTTTGTGGGGAATACTCAAATCATTAAATTTAGCGCCCGATAGTGAAATTTTGCTTCAGGCTTATACTTGTGTGGCAGTGCCGGATCCAATATTGTGGGCGGGACTAAAGCCAGTCTATGTTGATATCAGGGAGGAAACATTTAATATGTCGGTACAAGATTTGGGAAAGAAGATTACGAAGAATAGTCGCGTTTTAATAATCCAGCATACATTTGGTTTGCCAGCTGAGATTGATGAGATTATGCAGATTGCAAAAAAATATAATTTAATTGTTATTGAAGACTGTGCACATGCGTTGGGTGCAAAATATCATGATAAGTATGTAGGTACATTTGGAGATTTTGCATTCTTTAGTTTTGGTAGAGACAAAGTAATTTCTGGAGTCTGGGGTGGAGTAGTAGTGACCAGCAATGATTCATATGCCAGTAATTTAGAAATGGTTAGGGAAGGCTTGTCGATGTCAACAAATCTTTGGGTTTTACAGCAATTGCTTCATCCAATAACGTTTGGGATTATTAGGCCAACTTTTCAATGGTTTGGTAGGTTTTTGTTAGCATTTTTAAAATTAATTAGATTTATCTCTTTGGCAGTCTATCGATCAGAGCTAGAAGGGGAAAAGCCACAATTCATTGGCTCTCAAATGCCCAATGCTTTGGCGATATTGGCATTAAACCAATTTAAGAAATTGAGTAGATTTAATGACCATCGAAAAGAGATAGCTAGTATTTATACAAAAGAGCTGACGGAGATAAATGTAGTTCTGCCGTTTGATTCGGTTAAGTCAGAGCAAATATATTTACGCTACACATTGAAAACTCAATACGCTGATAAGTTACTTTCCGATGGGGCCAGAGAGGGTATGTATTTGGGGGACTGGTATAACAATGTTATTACGCCAAAAGGGGTTAATTTAAGTAAAGTAAAATATGAAATTGGTTGTTGCCCTGTGGCAGAAAACGTTGCCTCAAAATCGATAAATTTGCCAACACATATTAATACAAGCATTAATGATGCCGAGCGAATATCAAAATTTATTAAAAAACAATTGAATGAGTATAAAAATTAACCTCATAGATAATAAAGAGGTTTGGGATGATTTTGTTTTGAAGTTTAATCCTCATAGTTTTTTGCATTCGTGGGCTTGGGGCGAGTTACAGATGCAATTTAATA
>PFDW01000066.1 GCA_002793835.1 Candidatus Portnoybacteria bacterium CG10_big_fil_rev_8_21_14_0_10_36_7
ATATTTTAGAATCAGATAAGGGCGAGCCATCCAGCGGTGATATACAAGCTAACGCCACGATAATAAAAAGAACTTTAGCTAATTTTAGTATTGAAGTAGAGATGGCTGAAGTTAATGTAGGCCCTACAGTTACTCAATATACATTGCGTCCAGCGCAGGGGATTAAGCTTACTAAAATTACTGGTCTGGCTAATGATCTCGCTTTGTCGCTAGCTGCACATCCGATTAGAATTGAAGCTCCAATCCCGGGGCGTTCATTGGTAGGCATAGAAATACCTAACAAAACAGCGACAAAAGTAAGGATGAGAAATTTATTAGCCAGTCCACTACTGCAGGAAAAAAATTCTAACCTCTGCTTGGCATTAGGCAGGGATGTAGCTGGAATACCAATATTCCCAGATTTGGCAAAAATGCCTCATTTACTAATCGCTGGCGCAACTGGCACTGGTAAAACTATTTGCTTAAATGCCTTGATTACCAGTTTGCTGTATCAAAATACGCCAGAGAATTTAAGATTTATATTAATAGATCCAAAAAGAGTTGAGTTCACACCTTATATGGGTATTCCGCACCTTTTAACTCCGGTTATATTAAATCCTGAAAAGGCTGTTAATGCATTACGTTGGGCGGTAGGAGAAATGGAACGCAGATTTGATGTTTTGTCAGGGTTAGGAGCCAGAGATATAACTTCGTATAATAACAAGCTTAAAGCAAAAAGTGACGAAGATTTAATGCCATTCATTGTAATTGTTATAGATGAATTGGCAGATTTGATGTCTACTTTTGGTAGGGAGATGGAGGCTGCCATTGTAAGAATTGCCCAAATGGCCAGAGCTGTTGGTATACATTTGGTGCTAGCCACACAAAGACCATCTGTAGAAGTAATTACCGGATTAATTAAGGCAAACATTACTACCAGAATCGCATTTCAAGTTGCTTCACAAATAGACTCTAGGACTATTTTAGACTCTGCTGGCGCAGAAAAATTATTAGGGAATGGAGATTTATTATTGCTGTCTGCGGAATCATCAAAACCACGTCGAGTACAAGGCGTATTTATATCAGAAAAAGAAGTTAAGTCAACAACTGATTATTTGAAGGACGCAGGTGAGGTGTCTTATCAGGAGGAAATCATACAGCCGAAACAATCTCAAACCGATTCTGAAATCGCAGGTGAGAATTCTGGTGATGATGAGCTATATGGTGAGGCCCGGCGGACTGTCATCGAAGCGGGCAAAGCATCCGCATCATTATTGCAAAGGCGTTTAAGAGTAGGCTATGCGAGAGCTGCCAGACTTTTAGACATACTTGAATCGAATGGTATCATCGGCCCATCTGATGGAGCAAAACCACGTGATATTTTAATTGCAACCCCTAATGAAGATTCCGATATTTACAGTCAAGAAAATTGACACACCGAGCTTGGGCGCAAAATTAAAAGTTGAAAGGATTGCGCAAAAGATTTCATTGGAGGAGCTGTCTTTTAATACAAAAATACAATTAAAATATCTTCAGCTTATGGAAGCGGAAGAATATGGTAGTTTGCCTGCTGACATTTATGTTAGGGGGTTTTTAGTAAAGTATGCGGATTACTTGAATTTAGATGCTGAACCCATATTAGATCAATTTGAAAAGGAGCGCGGTGTAATGTATAAAATTGCAAAAAAACCAGAACATCAATCATTGCCTTCGTTAGTGCAGAGAAACATTTCAATTACGCCTAAAACAATAAGCATCTCAGCCTTAATAGTGTTATTTTCACTAGGAATTTTTTATGTAATATTTCAGTGGGCTTATTTATTACTGCCACCTAAACTATTAGTTGAAAATTTTCCGAGAGATGGCATAATTAACGTAAGAACATATAGCCTAGAAGGTGAAACGAATCATGGCAATAGTTTAACGATAAATAACAGAAAAATATATATTGATAAAGACGGCTTATTTAAAGAAATAATTAATTTAACAGAAGGAGAAAACATTCTACGTTTATTAGTAAAAAATCAGTTAGGGAGGGTAACCAAGGAGGATTATAAATTAATATATCAACCATGACAAAAAATAAATCTATAATCGAAGAAAAACAAAAAGCTCTTGATAATGCAGTATCTGAAATAAAGGAAAAATATGGGGAGGGGTCGATAATGATGCTTGGAGAAACAAGGCGAGTAGATATTGATGTAATCCCAACTGGTTCTATCGGCCTAGATATGGCTTTGGGGGTTGGTGGTCTTCCTAGAGGTCGTATAGTTGAAATTTATGGACCAGAATCTGGAGGTAAAACAACTTTGTCATTGCACGTTGTGGCACAAGCACAGAAAAAAGGTGGCCTTTGTGCCTTTGTGGACGCAGAGCACGCAATGGACCCAGAATACGCTAAAAAGTTAGGAGTAAAGATTAATGATTTATTAATCTCTCAACCGGACACTGGAGAGCAAGCCTTGGAGATTGTGGACTCATTAGTTCGGTCAAATGCTGTGGATGTCATAGTGGTTGATTCGGTGGCTGCCCTGACACCAAGAGCTGAAATTGAGGGTGAGATGGGGGATACTCATGTGGCGCTACAAGCAAGGCTTATGTCACAGGCGCTTCGAAAGTTAACTGCATCAGTTTCTAAATCAAATGTAATAATAATCTTCATCAACCAGACAAGAATGAAAATTGGCGTAATGTTTGGCAATCCTGAGGATACTCCAGGAGGGAAAGCCCTGAAGTTCTATGCTTCAGTAAGAATAGATATAAGAAGAATTGCTCAAATTAAGCAGGGAGATGAAATAGTTGGGTCAAGAATAAAAGCAAAAGTAGTAAAAAATAAAGTAGCACCTCCATTTCGTGTAGCGGAATTTGATTTAATGTATAATCAGGGGATCTCCTACGAAGGTGAATTAATAACTTTAGCTATTAAATATAATATTATAAAGAAAAGTGGTTCGTGGGTTTTATATGGCGAGGATAAACTTGGTCAGGGGCTTGAGGCTTCAAGAAAATTTTTGAAGGATAATCCAAAAATCTCCGAAGAAATTAAAACGAAAATTATCAAGGCCATAGCTGATGAAAAAGCCTTGGCGGATTAATCATTTACTGTGATTGGGGCAATGAACATTTTTACAAAAACACCTAGCTTATAGCTAGGTGTTTTTGTAAGTAATTTTTTTACCTAGAAGTAAAAGGTAAGAGCGCCATGAATCTCGCTCTCTTGATAGAGCTAGACACTAGTCTTTGATGCTTATTACAAGTACCGCTCCTTTTTGAAGGTAAGATTTTAGCTTGCCCCGTTAAAAACTGACGCAAAAATTCGGTATTTTTATAGTCTAATGTAATTATATTTTGTTGGCACAATAAACAATTTTTTTCCATATTTTTTATTAAAAAGGTATATCTTTAATATCTATTCCGTCTTCATTGGCTTCATCTGCGTCAATAACAGGAATTGATTTTTGTGAGTCTGCATTAGATTTTGGAGCTGGGCTGTTAGTAGGTTCATTACCAGTCTTTGGACCCATTTGCATGTTTTCTGCAATTATTTCAGTGCGAGATCTTTTTCCGCCGTCTTGTGCTTGCCATGTCCTTGTTTGAATCCGTCCTTCAATCAAAACCATTTTTCCTTTGTTTAAGTATCGTTGGCAGATATCCGCTAATTTTCCGAAAACTACTATATTATGAAATTCAACAGCTTGCTGTCTATTGCCTTGAGCGTCATTGTAGATTCTATTAGTAGCGATACCAAAGGTAGCGATCGATTGACCCGATGGAAGTGTTCGCACTTCGGGGTCTCTGGTTAAATTTCCTAAAATAATGGCTTTATTAAAATTCATAATTTATTTTAAGTTAATATCTCGTCTAACTTTTTATCAAGCTCTTCCATAGAGGTTTTGGGTTTCGCTGGAGCAATTGTCTTCTCATTAACAGTTTTTTTGCGACCTATTAATCGTTTAGAACCTTTTTTAGGTTTTGCAACAACTGTTGGTTGTGAATATGTCGCCGATTCTTTCCTTATAATCAAATGTCTTAGAACTCGCTTGTTCAATGTAAGTTCGGCGTCAATTTTAAATAAATTCTCTTTAGGTATCTCAGCGTCTATTGTAACATAAATACCAAAATCTGCTTTCTTAATTTGATAAGCAAGCTTTCTTTTTTGACCAACGTGTTCATTTGAGATTGAACCTCCATTTTTGCCAACTAATTCGTTAATTTTTTTTGTCTCGTTTGAGATCTCTTCAGGAGAAATCTCAGGTCTTAAGATATAAGTAATTTCGTGCATTTTTTTATATTAACTCGTACGTTAGACATTAAACTTAAAGTTTGCGATATCTCCATCTATCATGACATATTCTTTGCCTTCTTGGCGCATTAGTCCGAGATCTCTAGACTTGGCCTCAGACCCAGTTTTTTCGAAATCGCTAAAACTTATAATTTCGGCTTTAATAAAGCCTCGCTCAATATCCGAATGGATCTTACCAGCAGCCTGTGACGCTTTGGTCCCCTTAGTTATAGTCCACGCCTTTAATTCCACATTTTTACCGCCAGTAAAGAACGTAATTAAGTTTAGTACATCATAGCAGGCTTTTATGAGGCGGTCAAGGCTACTGGATGCGAGACCTAATTGACTGATTTCGTCTACAGTAAGGTCATTCAATTCATTCTCTAGCTTGGCGTCAAGTAAGATATAATTTTCGCCTTCTATGAGCCCGTCAATGGGTAAATTTAGCTCTTTAGTGACCGAATCTTCATTAAAGGCGTATATCATAGGTTTAGCGGTTAGTAGCCCTAATTCAGCAAATAAACGCTTGTAGGCTGGGTCGTTAGTGGCTAGTGGCATATCGCGCAAGGCTCGTCCATTGTTTAATTCATTAAGAGACGCTTGAAGTATTTCGGTTTCTTTAATTTTATCTTTGTCGCCTGATTTTGACTCTTTTGCAACCTTATCTAATCGCTTAGTAATCGTGTCAATGTCTTTTAGAGCTAGTTCCGTATTAATCGTTTCAATATCTCTTTTCGGGTCTGGATTTTTTTCAACATGTATTACATTTTCATTTTTAAAAATTCTTATAACCTGACAAATTGCATCCACTTCTCTAATATTTGTTAAAAACTGGTTGCCTAGTCCTTCCCCTTGATTGGCTCCCTTAACTAACCCAGCAATATCTACAAATTCAATTATAGTAGGCGTTACTTTAGATGGCTGCATTAATTTTTGCAAAGTATCAATTCTTGTATCGGGCACACTCACAATACCCACATTTGGTTCTATGGTACAAAATGGGTAATTAGCAATATCGATTTGTTTTCTAGTTATTGCTTTAAATAAAGTTGACTTACCTACGTTGGGTAAACCAACTATTCCGATGGCAAATGACATATAATTTGTTTGTAATGAATTATCAATTAATGATAAGATAATGTTATGGTAACGGTCAAGGAAAAAATATTTAATCAATATGATATCCGCGGAAAATTCCCGGATGAAATCAATGAAGAGTCATCTCAGCTAATTGGTGCTGGGCTAGTTGAGTTTTTAAAAAAAGAAAAATTAGAGAGCGATATAATAGTCGGTCATGATGCTCGTTTATCATCGCCTGATTTATCTAGAAGTATTATAGACGGAATATGTAGACAAGGATTTAATGTTATAAATATTGGTTTATGTACTACTGATTGCGCAAGTTTTGCTTCTGGCTATTTAAATTTACCGGCTGTTATGGTTACGGCCTCTCATAACCCTAAAGAATACAATGGCTTTAAGTTCTATTTAGCTGGCGCGAAAATTTTAGATTTTAAAAATGGCCTGCTTGATATTAAGAATATAATTAACGGCAATATTGATTCTAGTGAAATAGTAGGACGGGTAGAGATAAAAAATATACACAGTGAATATATTAAATATTTGCAAGGCTTTGTGGACTCAAAAGAACTTAAACCACTGAAAATAGTAGTTGATGTAGGCAATGGTGCAGTTGCGCCATTTGCTGAAGAACTATTTAAAAGTTTGCCTTTTGAGGTAGTTAAACTTAATTTTAACATGGATGGAAATTTTCCTGGCCGAGGGCCTAACCCTACTATTCATGGAGTTTTAGATGAATTAAAGAAAAAAGTTCTTGAATATAGCGCCTCAATTGGTGTTGCTTTTGATGCCGATGGCGATAGAGTAGTATTTGTTGATGATGAAGCATATAATATTCCGCCATCAATAATAGCGTCATGGATACTTGAGTCATCATTTGGTGCGAATGTAAAGATTATTTATGACGCAAGGCAAGTTAAACTAATTGAAGAAGTTGTGGGACGACTCAAGATGGTTGGTATAAGAGAATATTCAGGGCGCTCCATAATCAAGCGTCGGATGGAGAATGATGATGCTGATTTTGCGGTAGAGCAAAGTTGTCATTATTATTTTAAGGATGCATATTATTCAGATAGCGGTTTAATCGCCTTGTTATACGTACTTAAACATTTGTCACTTAAATATCCTACATCTGCATCTGCTTTAGCTATGCCTTGGCGAAAAGAATGGGTTGGGTTTGAGGAAAATATTGTTGCCAAAGGACAGCTTGATGAAAAAATTAAAAAAATCATAGAAAAATATGTCACTCCGACATCCTCATGTAAGGTTCTAGATAGTGCGGATCGTTTGATTCTAGATTGCGGTGATTGGTACTTAAATTTACGCGCTTCTAATACAGAGCCGGTTTTTAGATTAAACATTGAAGCCAAACAATGGGCACTGCTAGAAGAAAAAATGTCAGAAATTAAAATGGTTGTGTTTTGATTAAGTTTAATTTATAATCGTGCGAGGATAATTATTATGGTTCTTTAACTTTTTTGGAGGACTTCTCATGGCATATATCAGCTGTAGTGTTTGTAGAGGTACTGGAATTGATAGAGGCAATGCTACTAGCTTTGACAGGTTCTCAGTAGGAAAAGAATCTATTGAACTATGCAAGGCTTGTGATGGGACGGGTGAAGTTTATGATTATAGTATACGAGAGCGTACAGATTTAACGGGGATTGCTCAAATTGTTGTCGTGCTATTTATAATATTAGTCGTTGCGGGTAAACTTCTTCATTATTTCTGATGCACTCTTATACTTCAATTATGACAGGCAACACCATTGGCCTACGATTTGTTCTCATAAATAGAAATTGTCCAATTTTATCACGCATATTTTCTTTCACATAAGACCAATTAATTGGATGCTGGCCTCCTGTTACTCCTTCAACTATTTCTTTAACTTTCTTTCTAGTGTCCATAAGTAACTCCTTGTTATCGCGCATATAGATGAATCCTCTGGAAATGATGTCTGGGCTGTTTTTCACTTTCCCAGTTTGTGCATCAACAGTCACGATAACGACAAACATACCGTCTTTAGACATCATCTGTCTATCGCGTAAAACTACTGATCCAACATCACCCACGCCAAGCCCGTCAACCATCACATAACCAGTTGGCACTTTTTTATTGCCTATTGTAACTTTGTCAGTAGATAAACTAATTATTTGTCCGTTTTCCGCTAAGATGACATTTTTTTCGTCCATGCCAGTTGTTTGGGCAATTTCTCCATGCAACATAAGCATATAAAAATTTCCATGAATAGGCATCAAAAATTTAGGCTTAATTAAATTTAGCATCATTTTTAAGTCTTCTTTCTGGCCATGCCCTGAAGTGTGGATATCCATCAATTTGTAATGATAAACCCTGGCGCCTTGTTTATAAATATTATCTTTAAGTGATTGGACCGTTCTTTCATTTCCAGGAACAACAGATGAGGAAAATACTACACTGTCATCTTTTTCGATTTTAAAGTTTTTATGTTCTTTATTAACAATTCGCATCAGTACCGCATTACCTTCACCTTGCGCGCCAGTGCATAAAATTACGGCTTTTTCTGGCGGGTATTCGTGAATTTGGCTTGGTTTAATTAGAGTGTGTTTAGTCACCTTTAAATATCTAAGTGATTTAGCAATTTCAACATTCATCCTCATGCTATACCCATCCACCGCAACCTTTCTATCATATTTTTCGGCTAAATTAATTATTGCTTGTACGCGACTTAGTAGAGATGCGAATGTTGCAATAATTATTCTTTTGTTGGATTCTTTAAAAATAATTTCTAAATTGTCTTGGACTTCTCTTTCTGAAATTGTGTATCCGAGTTTCTCGGCTGCTGTAGAATCTGATAGTAAGCATAATATTCCGCCAGCTCCAATTTGAGCGATTCGCGCAATATCAGCTGGTTTCTCGCCAATCGGGCTGTGATCGAATTTAAAATCTCCAGAATGAACGACCGTGCCAACCGGAGTATGTAAAACAACTCCGAGTCCATCGGGTATATTATGATTTACATGAAAAAATTCAACCTTAAAATCCCCTAAAGTTAGTTGAGAATCTTGCGTTATTAACTCAATATTTAATTTAGGTATTCCATGAAAGTCTTCTTGACGACGCAACACAATACCCCTTGTAAGTGCAGCAGTATATATTGTTGGGTTTCCGAGTCTATGCATTAAGTGAGGGATTGCTCCAATGTGGTCGTAATGACCATGCGTTATTATAACTCCGAGAATATTTTTTTCTTTTCCTTCGAGACAGGCAATATTAGGAATTATATAATCAATTCCCGGCATATCTTCTTCTGGAAATTGTAGCCCCATATCAACGATGATGATTTGATCATCATACTCGAAGATTGTCATATTTCGGCCAATCTCTTCAACTCCTCCTAGAGGAATTATGTTAAGAGTCGGCTCTTTTTTTACTGTTTTCTGTGGTGTCATTTTATTTTTGTTATTTTTTTTAGTTTATATTAAAAACATTATAAAATTATACAAAGGTGCACCTTTCTTGCCTTATAAAAGTTTAATTTTA
>PFDW01000080.1:0-8254 GCA_002793835.1 Candidatus Portnoybacteria bacterium CG10_big_fil_rev_8_21_14_0_10_36_7
AAAAAAGGCGTGCTTATAGCGATCCGAATAGGCCTAAAAAGGGTGAGGCGTTATAAAAAAGAAGATATTGAGAAGTTTATTAACAAAAAAAACAAATAATTATGGCATTGATAGATAATAAAAACCAGACTTTGCAGGAGGCTCTGAAGAACGCACTCCAAACTGCTGACAGCGTAGACATTGCAGTCGGTTTTTTTTATTTTTCAGGGTTTCAAGCATTGTTTGAACAATTAAAGGACAAAAAGATTAGGATTTTAGTAGGTTTGGAAGTTGATCCTCAATTAATACCCAAGATTGTTCAGCAGTCAAAAGAAGGCGACATCGATCTCTCCAAGTGGCAATCTCGTGACAACACTAATTCCAGGACAGTTCGTAAGTTAAATTATGTTGATGCGTTTGTCGGCTTCATGAATGATAGCGATATTTTCGATAGCGATCAGTCAAACGAAGTTTTTGATCTATATATTGAGAAGCTTAAAAACGGAACGTTGGAGATTCGAAAAACAGTCTCTGATTACCATGGAAAATTTTACCTTGTTCACAATAAACCTGATGCTTCTCAGAGTGGTGACTTTCCTGGGACCATGTTTATGGGATCAAGCAATTTGACTTATAGAGGTTTAATTGGTCAAGGAGAGCTTAACGATTCTAGTCGAGAAAAGAGCAAATTCACAGAGTATCAATCTGAATTTGAACGTATGTGGAGTGATTCTCAGTCCATTGCAATCGCTGATATTAATACCAAGGATGACTTCATAAAGACTATCAAGCCACGAATTTGGAAATATGCTATTCCCGATCCGTACGACATTTACATTCGGATCTTACATGAATTGTTCCACCAAACTGAAGTGAATTCACTCCAAACCCCTAAAGTTATCACAAAGGGTTTGTATAACGATCTCGAGTATCAAATTGACGCTATTAAGATGGTTATAGATAAACTGAAAAAATACGATGGAGCAATTTTAGCTGATGTGGTTGGCTTAGGGAAAAGTATTATTTCTGCGGCTGTGGCTCACAATATGGACATGCGTACAGTTATCATTTCGCCACCTCACCTTATTCCTCAGTGGGATGATTATAAAGAGCAGTTTGGCATCCGTGGATCAAAGGTATTCAGCTCTGGCAAGATAAATGAGGTTTATGAAAGATATAAAGAATCCAGAGAACCAATTTTATTCGTGTTGGATGAAGCTCATCGATATCGTAACGAAGACACAAACGATTACAAATTACTTCACCAAGTCTGTAGAGGAAATCCTGATAACAAAGTACTGCTACTTACTGCAACACCATTTAACAACGATCCCAAGGATGTTTTCGCCCTTCTAAAACTCTTTCAAACTCCTGGCCAATCCACAATGCGTTCTGTCGATAATTTAAGTTTGAGATATCGAGAGCTAATTCAGCGATACAAGAAGCTGAGACGAGACATGGCGAGAGACTTGAATGCAGATGAAGTAGACAAGGAGGCAAAAGAAATAGCAATTGAACAACGAAGACTCATCGAACCTATTCTTATTCGTCGTTCCAGGTTAGATCTTAAATATATCACTAGATATAGAGAAGACTTAGCTGCTCAAGGCGTTGATTTCTCAGAAGTGAAGGGGCCAAACTTACTCGAATATGACCTTGGAGATTTATATGATCTTTATATCGAAACTCTCGGTCTGATCACAAAACCTGAAAATCAGGGATTTATAGGAGCTCGCTATAAACCAACCGCCTCAGAGTACATGAGTGAGGAAAGTAGGAAAAAGTTCATTGAAAAATATAAAGAAGAATTCGAGGATGTTGAGGACATTAAAATCGCTCAGTCTAACTTGGCACAATTCATGAGACGACTTCTGGTTATGCGTTTTGAAAGCTCCAGGGATGCATTCCGTTCTACTCTTGAAAAAATGATTGAATCCAATGAAAAAATAGAAAACTGGTGGAACGAACTTGGATCTGTGCCAATTATGAAAAAAGGGCAGTTTCCAGATCCCAAAGATTATGATTTGGAAGACGGAGAAGAAGGTGACTCCCTTTCTCAAGATTTAGAACTTTTGAGAAGCAAGAAGGGGTTTCTAGAAATTGAAAAGAGTCTGTTGAACCCTCGGTTTATTGATGATGTCCGACATGATACTGAGCTGCTTAAGTCGATTCATCGTCAATGGTATTCTAATTCAAATTATGCTGATCTAGATCCAAAGCTAGACGAACTTGTATCAAAGCTTAATGGATTTTTATCAGAAAACCCAGACAGAAAAATAGTTATTTTCTCCAGCTATAAAGATACTGTTGACTATCTTCACCGAGAACTTCAAAAGCGTGGTTTTGACCGTGTTACTAGATATACGGCGGCCGAAGGTACTGATACCTATAAAAAAGTTATTAAAGCAAACTTTGACGCTTCTTATCCTCAAGAGTTGCAGGAGGACGATTACGACGTCTTATTGGCAACTGATGCTCTAAGCGAAGGTTTCAATTTGCACAGAGCTGGAATCGTTATCAACTACGATATTCCTTACAATCCTACTAGAGTGATCCAAAGAGTAGGACGTATCAATCGTATTAACAAAAAGGTGTTTGATTATCTGTATGTTTACAACTGTTTCCCAACAGCCGTGGGTGAAGAAGAAACCAGACTCAAATCAATCTCTACTCTAAAAATCAAGCTTATTAATGCCGTTGTAGGCAGTGATACGAGAACCCTTACAAGCGATGAGGAATTAACGAGCTTTTTCAAAGACGAATTTGATAAGGCCAAACAACAAGACGAACAATTGTCCTGGGATGCTCCTCACAGGGAAGCATACGAGAAGGCGCTTAAAACTAAAGATATGGATAAAATCCACCGCCTGCCAAGGAGAAGTAGAATTAAACGCAGTGACACCGGAAAACAGGGTGTTGTTGTATTCGGAAAGAAGGGCTCCAACTCTATTTTCACTTATGGCCTGGATCAGACAGAAGCTGATGTGGTCGCTGCTGAATCCGCCCTATCTTACTTCCATGCGAAGCCAGAGGATAAAGGAGAATCAGTTGGTGACGACTTTATCATGGCATTTAATACAGCCAAGGAGAAGCTATTTGGGAAACATGAGTTACCAAAAATTCAAGGTCGAAGAGCCAAGGCCATTCATGTCCTTAAGGTAATTGCAGATGAAATGCCTACAACTCGTGATTATTGTGAGGACATTATTTCCATTATTAAAACACTGGATGATTTGAGCGATGGTTCTTTGAAAGACATCTCACGCCTGGACCTCAGGAATGTTGAAAAAGCTTACCAACAGCTCTTGGAAATCGTTCCTGAAACTTATATACGCAACATGCTTACCCGGGCAGGTCGTACGGAAGGCGAAGAGGAACTGCTTCTATTCGCAGAGCAATTAGTATGATGAACCTAAATGATAAATACAATCGTGATCAATTTATTAGCTTCTTAAAAGAGGCTTTTCTCAAGGACTTCAAAAGCGACATTAGGCCAATCTCTACCGGCAACTATAAATCTTTCAACAAGGCACATAGCCTTGGTAGGAGCGAATCTCTCGACCTTCATGTTTTTGAATTCGAATATTCAGGTTCGTTTAATAAACGTATAGCACTTGCAAAGGATGCATTTCAAGTCATGAAGCAAAGTGCTACCTTCCAGGCTCTCGCAGTTTTTCATTCTCCTGATAATGATGATTGGCGATTTTCTCTCATGACTGCAAACCCAAAACGAACAGAGGCTGGAAAAGTTACACTGGCCTATTCAAACCCCAGACGATATTCATTTTTCCTAGGACCCAGAGCAAAAGTTAACACACCAACAAAGTTTCTCATTAGCAAAGGTCTCATTAATGACCTTGAAGATCTTAAGGGAAGATTCTCTCTGGAAGTCGTTAATAAAGAATTTTATAACGAAATATCAGAAAGCTTTGTCAAATTGGTTGGCGGCACATTAGGCTCAGGTAAGAATAAAAAATCTTACAAATCATTATTACAACTACCTTCTGTGGCTAGTGGCAGTCAAGTTAATTCTGAATTTGCTGTAAGACTAATCGGTAGAATAATATTCTGTTGGTTTTTGAGAGAAAAACGAAGCCAATCAAATATTTCACTAATGCCTCATGAGTTAGTGTCGTTAAGAGGAATTGAAAACAATCCAGATTATTATCATTCAGTGCTTGAGCCAATATTTTTTGAAGTATTAAATCAACCTGTAAGGTCTCGAAAAGATCCCTATTATGACAAGCCATATTCTTTGATTCCTTATCTAAACGGCGGACTATTCTCGCCTCATGAGAGTGACTACTACAAGCGGAGAAACGGAGATCAGTCAATTTATCATAATACTTTAGTTGTACCAGATGATTGGTTTGTGTCCTTTTTCAAAATTTTAGAAACATATAACTTTACCATTGATGAAAATACTAGTTTTGACGAGGAACTGTCTATTGACCCTGAAATGCTAGGAAGAATTTTTGAAAATCTCCTAGCTGAAATCAATCCAGAAACAGGTGAGTCTATCAGAAAAAGCACTGGGAGTTACTACACCCCAAGAGAAATAGTCGACTTTATGATAGATGAAAGCCTACTTCTTTATTTACAAAAGAAAACGAATATTGAGCAGGCCAAGCTTCGCGCTGCAATAACCTATGACTTAAATGATGATGCTGAACACCCTCTAGATAGTCTTGAAAAACAAAAAATCATTAACGCTATCGAAAAAATTAAAATCTTAGACCCAGCTTGTGGCTCTGGAGCTTTTCCCATCGGGGCATTACAAAAAATGGTTTTTATTCTGCAACAAGTTGATCCTGATGGGCAATTGTGGTTTAAAAAACAACTACAAAATACATCTCCTGAAATTAGGCGTGTTATTGAAAGAGAATTTTCACACAAGAATTTTGACTATATTCGTAAACTAGGAGTAATTAGGGAAAATATTTATGGTGTGGATATCCAAACGATTGCAACAGAAATTTCTAGACTAAGGTGCTTTTTAACTTTAGTTGTTGATGAACGTGTTGATGATTCTCTGGAAAATAGAGGAGTTGAACCGTTACCTAACTTAGATTTTAAATTCGTCACAGCAAATACCTTATATAGTCTGCCAGATATTGATAAATCGGGTCAACAAAATGGTTTGTTTGATGACAGAGAAAAGATTGATGACCTCAAAAACATTAGAGACCAATACTTTAACGCTTCCGGAATAGAGAGAGAACAACTGAAAACTGAATTTGTGACTGCTCAAAAAAGATTGGTTGATGAGTTGATTAAAGAACATGGATTCATGGGTGTTGCTAGAGCTGAGTTAACACAAAAATTAACTAGTTGGGAACCATTTAACCATAAGTCCACATCGTGGTTTGACCCTGAGTGGATGTTTGGCATTTCAACTGGCTTCGATCTTGTCATAGCTAATCCTCCTTACGATGTTTATCAAGGTGATAAAAAAGATGATATAAAAATCATTAAAAAGCTAGATCTATATAAAATTGCTAGAGGAGGGAAACTCAATACATATAAGTTGTTTTTAGCACGGTCTGCGCAGTTGCAAAAAGAAGGTGGCGTTTTATGCGAAATCTTTCAAAACTCTTTCCTTGGGGATAATTCTGCAAAGCTATTGCGAAAATTCTTTTTTGAAACACAACAAATTATCCAAGTAGACTCTTTCCCTGAAAGGGATAATGCAAAGCGACGAGTCTTTGAAGCTGTAAAAATGAGTGTTTGCATTTTAATCTCAAGAAAAATTGAAAAAGAAGACTACAACTTTAGACTTAATGTTTGGGAATCTAAATACATGGACTCCAGTATCTCGATTGAGTATTCGAAAAGTGAAATACTCACTTTTGACCCTTTTTCTGCACAGATTCCAATGTTGGATCAACATACCAAGAAACTGTTCACAAAAATTTACAGGAATAATCCTAAAGCACCGGCCTCTTGCCTTGAAGGCGAGCTTAACATGACTTTCCATAAAAAATATTTTTCAAATGATTCCAACAAACCAAAAGTCCTAAAGGGTGCAGCTATTCAACGATACAAACTTACAGACGAATTAAGCCAGGGAGAGGTTGAATACTTGAATGTAGACTCTTACCTACACGATTACAAATCTAGTAAAAAAAGTCGTCACCACGAATCTTTGCGTATTGGTATGCAGGGAATTACAGGCGTAGATGACGAACGTAGATTGATAATGACGATCATACCGAAGGGACAATTCTGTGCCAACTCGTGTAACTATGTCATTTCCAATGATGAAAATTACAGTATCTTCTTTTTACTAGGTCTCTACAACTCGTATTTATTGAATTGGATCTTTAAAAAAACAAGTACAAATAGCAATGTCAATTGCTACGAAATAGAGAATTTACCAGTACCAACACTTGACGAAAAGAACAATTCCATTGCAGGAAAAATTGATGAATATGTTAAAGAAATCCTCTCGATAACCAATAAAGGCTCTGAAATTATAAAATCGAAACAATTTGAAATTGACGAACTCGAATCTCAAATCGACAAATTGGTATACAAACTTTACAAGCTAACACCAGAAGAGATTGCTATTATTGAAAACTCATTATGACCAGTGCAAAAAACTGATTTAACCTAAACAAATATGTATATATCAAGAGTCTACATCAAAAACTATCGCAACTTTGAAAAGTTTGATCTATTTATTCCTGATGGAAGTCCTTTGACGATTATCGGTGGGAATAATTCCGGGAAAACAAACTTCCTTCAAGCTGTCAGACTTGTTCTAGATTCCAGCATTGCGCCCTGGGAGAAGAGGCTTACAGAAGAGGATTTTTGCTGGAGTAAGGACGATGAGTGTTGGAAGAATGGTGAGCATATTGTTATTACAATAACCTTTAGTAATGTAACTGATAAAGAAGAAATACAGTCGTTATTGCATTCAATAGCCCCCGTTTACAACGAAGAGAGTGTTCTTTCTTCATCTCAATCTGCAGACAGTCTTGAAGCTAACATCTCATTTGTTTTTGCCCCTTCAGCGATGAATAAGGATGGTAATTATGATCTGGTCGAAGATTACATCAGTTTCCTAGTGGCCGGGAAATATCACCCTTCAGGATATTACTATCTGCCAGACGGAAGCATTAAGGAGTATGGGGACACTGTTATCTCCGGTTTATATGCTTGCCCAAACAAAGAAGATCTATATAAGTATTTTTACCTATCGGAAGACAATATTGAGGCACTAAGAGTTGATCCCACAGCTCCCTTTGAAAAACAGCTCTCAAAGCAGTCTTATCCTAACAAGGTTCGAAAACATATCAATCTGCTCGCACTAGATGCCCTTAGAGATGTCAAAAATGACTTTTACTTCGGTTATCGTTCTTTAGTTTCCCAGTTGATTAGAGGTGGCATAAAAAATAGCAATAACAACCAAATATCCAAAGAAGTTTCAGATGCCTTCAAAAATCTCAGATCAAGTGGAGCTATTCCTGAAGCTAACAGTATTCTTGAAGAAATAGAGACAAGACTACAAAACAAAGATATCAACTTATTGTCAGATAAGGCAGACTTAATTATTGGCACACCAAGAGTTACCTTAGAGAACATCGGTCGATACTTCAACTTCTTAGTTAATCTCAAAGAAGACCTGAAAACTGATCAGGATATGGAGACTATTGGGCTTGGTTATCAAAACCTTGCTTATATATCTGCAATCTTTGCTCTATTCGAATTGAAGAAAGAGCTTATTTTGAATGATACGGATGAGAAGGTTCGTATTGTCTACAATCTATTACTCATTGAAGAGCCAGAAGCACATCTTGATGTTCAGAATCAGAAATACCTTCATACACAAATAGAAAACAAAACTCAGAAACTAATGGAAATGAAAGCAGTAGCTGAGGATGAAACTGATGAAGAAGCTAAACAATTTTTTGCTTTCACCCAAGTAATCCAAACTTCTCACTCAACCCATTTGGCTTCCAAATCCGATCTGAAGAATCTTGTTGTTTTGCAAAAAGGGGTTAATCAGGCAAAAGCTATAAACATTGACAGTGTCCTACGGCTTAACGATGTTACTTACAGCCACAACAGAAGAATAGTAAAACAATACCTGGATGCCACGAGATCTTCATTGCTTTTTGCACGGAAAGTTGTTTTGGTTGAAGGGCTCTCAGAAAAATACTCAGTCGGCACAATTATTAACACCCAGTTAAACCAGCAACGACCTGAAAGTAATGTCGATATTGATAGTGAAGGCATAGAAGTTGTTGAGGTGGGTGGGAAAATATTTGAT
>PFDW01000080.1:8281-15336 GCA_002793835.1 Candidatus Portnoybacteria bacterium CG10_big_fil_rev_8_21_14_0_10_36_7
GTGATTCTCATCTGGATGCACAAGTAGTTACTGACTATGAGGCAAAATATAATGAGCTTAACCCAGACAATGTTGCTACGACTCAACTGAATACAAAGAAAAATATTTACACTTTCGAAATTGATTGTTTCTTTTTGCCAATACCGGATGACCTAAGCAAAAACAACATTGATTACCTCAAGCTTATTTTGTATAGGTTTATGAAGGATGGAGATTACTTCAAAACCGATGATACCTTTGCAAGGAAACTAGGTGCCATTGATAGTTTTGCCCAGGAAATTGCTGATCACGGAGTAGATAAGGCTAAGTTTGAGCAATTCTTCAATGACATCCTGGGCCACGAAGTCTCTAAGCCTTCCATATCTTTATATCTATCATCTTTGTTGAAGGCAAAATTACTCAAAGATGGTACTGAAATTGAAACTTGGGGTGGTACTCCAGATCCAGAGATTGGTATTACACCCTTTAATGATCTACCTGAGTTCATTATGCCCAAGTACATCAAAGATGGAATCTCATGGCTAATTACAGACTAAAACTAGGAACAGACTTTGACCTATCACCAAAACAGATAGAGATATTAGAGCGTAATAAAGATACTTTAGTCCGTGCACTTCCTGGCAGTGGGAAGACAACTATCTTGACTCTAAAAATAAAAAACTTATTGATAGACGATCCTAGGCTAAATAAGTTGTGTTGTATCTCCTATACTAATGTGAATGTAGAAGATCTGGAAACAAGTTGTTCACTAATATTAGATACTGAACAAATGAAAAAAATTGATTTTCTGACATTCCATAAATTTTGTTTGCAATATGTCTTGGCTCCATTTTCTTATTTGTATAGAAGCGGAAAAAACGGATTTAGGGTATACAAAAAATACTTTGATTTTAACGAGCACGGCACAGATCTTATTGCCTACTTAATAGAAAAGAAAATTAAAGAATCTGACATCCAAGAAATACTTAAAACAGAGAAAATATATTACAATTTTAAATTTTCTAATGGTTCATTGAAGATTACTAGTAATTCTGTTGACACCCATACTGTTAATGAATATCTCAACTTCCTAAACTCACAAAGACTTATCGACTTTAATTTAGTGCCATTATTATCGCTTTTTATTATTCAAAATAACCCTGTTGTCAGGCGCGTTTTAAATAAGTCTATTGATTGGATATTTATTGATGAGTTTCAAGATGTATCCGAGATACAGTGCAAAATCATTGAAGCACTCAGTGGTAGCCGAATTAAAAAAGATTCTGATACAAAATGGTTTATGGTTGGGGACCCAAACCAATCTATTTATGGCTTCGCTGGAGCAAACCCTAGAAGTATGTATGATATGCGCAACTTCTTTAAACAACTACATGATGGAGATGAGTGTGAAATTAAGCTAGACAAAAGCCACCGTTGTTCTGACGAAGTTTTTGAATATGCTAAAAAGAACTACAACTCCGTTTTACGAAAAGTCAAAGATTCACAAATGGTTCAACAGTTACCAAGCAAGGATATTGTTGGATATTTAGAAGACTTGGAAATTGCTGAAGATCTACATGGAAACGGTGGTGATGGGAAAGTAATTGTCAAAACTACCGTTTCAGCCGTCAGCGAGATCGTAAATTTGAAGTTCAATGAGCTTCTAGATCAAGAAGTTTGTTGTATTGGTATCAACCGCTTCAACTCAATCGATGTATATAAACAATATATGCTTCATGACAACACCAATGACGGAGACGGCTTCAGTTTATATGCTGAGCTATACAGGGATTATGAGGAACGGTATGGGTTTAAATACTTTTCACTGTTTGTTAGATACTTAATTTTAAAACATCACTTTTACAACAACAGGCTCAAATATCAAAGATCACTTGAGAAGTTCATTTATTCTATGGGATTGCTTCTCTCAGATAAGCTAAATGTTGATATGCCGTCACAGTCACTTTCAAGCGTTACAGTTGATGCGATTGAAATAACTTCGCCGCTAAATCCGGCAAGCACAGTTTTTGACGAGTTCGTTGGCTTTACTGAGCGCTTTGTAACAAGCTTGAATAATACTATACAAGTTACTGATAGAGAGAAATCTATATTTAGCACGATCTCGGAATCAGATAAGATTACCAATATGAATGCTGTTGCCGAACCAACACTGGCTAGTTTCATCGCCTATATTACGCGCTCAAGTCCTGAAAAATTAACTTTTGAGATAAAGCATATTCACAAGATTAAAGGCTTGGAATATGAGCAAGTTATTGTCCAGAAAATTGAAGACCTCCCACACAAGTCGAACTATGGAGTGCATTTTGCTATCTTTGGAACAAGGCAGTTTCAGGCAAATGCTGGTCACATTTATGATTACGTTCAGGAACTCAACAAACTTTATGTCATGTTAACAAGGCCAAGAAAGAATCTTTATATTATAAAAAATCAATATAAACAAAGTCATTTCTTGGCTGTCTAATGAATATTAAGTAACAAATAACTTTTATATGCAACTTTCTAAATCAGATTATATGCTTTTTCTTCGCCACCCTGCATGGTTGTGGCTTAAGAAGTTTGATAAGAGCAAATTACCTCCTATTGATGACGACCTGCAAGCCATGTTTGACGCGGGACACGAGTTTGAAAGCCATGCAGAGCAACTCTTTCCTGGTGCAGTCAGGCTAGGATTTAACAACTATGATGAATACCTAGCACTTACTGGTAAAACTCTTCAAGAAATCAGCAATGGCACTCAGACAATTCTTCAAGGCAGACTGGACATTGATGGTTTAACTTGTATCTTCGATGTTTTGCAAAAAGTTGGAGATAAAGAATTTGATCTGATTGAAATAAAAGCCAGCACCAAGGCAAAGCCAGAACATGAATATGACTTAGCGTTTCAGCTTTTGGTTTTAGAAAAGTCCGGTTATTCTATAAGAAATATTTTGGTTATTCATGCCAATAAAGAATATGAGAGAAATGGCGAGATTGATCCAAACCTTCTTTGCGCACAAACTGATATCACTGAAAAAGTTCGCGCGCTCAAAAACACTACAGAACAACAAGTGGCCCTAGCTCAGGCAGTTTTAAACAAACAAGATATTCCAGATATTTCACTTCGTCATATTAATAGCATTGGTGTCCCTGGCGTTTCTCAGTGGTTTCAAGAATGGCTGACAATTTTTAAAACTCTCAAACCAAATAGTGACCCATACAATGTTTATGAATTGAGTTATCCAAGTAGTGAACAAATTGGCAAATTGGAAGGTACTGGCATTACTCGAATAGCTGACGTGCCAGATTACCTTGTTTTAAGACCAAAACAATTTGCTCAAATAAAAACCACTAGGGAAGACAAGCCAATTGTAGATAAAGAAAAGATCAGAGAATTTCTAGAAGATTTGCAATACCCGCTCTACTTCTTTGATTATGAAACCATGTCATCGGTGATTCCATTTTTTGATGGGATGAGTCCTTACAAGGATTATCCATTCCAATACTCTCTGCATGTACTTCGTACTCCAGATGCTGAGCTTGAACACTATGAATATCTGCATGCAGAAAATTCCAATCCAATGCCTAAATTATTAAAACAGCTCAAGGAAGATATCGGCAATGAAGGCACTGTGCTTACCTGGAACATGAGCTACGAAAAAGGTTGTAATGATCGCATGGTTGCTCTATATCCAAAACATGCAGAGTTCTTAGCTGAACTTAACGAAAGAATTGACGATCTAATGAGCCCATTCTCTGAGATGTGGTACTTTCATAAAGATTTCTTTGGTAGTGCTTCTGTAAAAAAGGTAATGCCAGTTCTAGCTCCTGAATTGAGCTACAAAGAGCTAAATGTTGGTGATGGACTCCTTGCCAGAAGAATGTGGACTCAGACTATCTTAGAGGGAAAGTACCAAGATAGCAGATCACAGATTATGGAGGACTTAATCAAGTATTGCACCTTAGACACTTTTGCTATGGTTAGAATATTAGAAGTACTAAGAAAAATTGCTTATGAATAATCGTGATAAATCGAGACCAAATCTAAAATCAAATAAATGAAAAATGTTACAGCAATTATCAGATTTTTTATTCTTCTAGCTTTATTTTTCGGCTTAATCTACACAAATAAGCAACTGAGTGAAGTCAATGGACGCCTAGAAAAGGTTGAAGTGAAACTTGGGGGCGCAGAGAAGATTGACTGCAAAGAAAAAGATTCGATAGAAAAAGTACGCCAATCAGTAGTTCGTATTATCGGTGGCGAGGCTGAAGGGTCCGGGTTTGCCATTAAGTCAGGCGGGTTAATTCTTACTAACTTCCATGTTATCGAGTTTGAACCCACTCCAAAAGTGGTATTACCTGACAATTCCTTTGAATCTGCTGAGGTTCTTATGGCTGATAAAAACGCGGATCTCGCAATCATTAAAATTGATAAAGAGTTACCTGTTATTTCTTGGGGTGAGCCATCAGAGCTTGACCCCGCAGAAGAACTGCTTGCTATCGGCTATCCTTTGGGCGGTCAGCTTAGTGGAGAGGCTTCTGTTAATAAAGGTTCCCTCTCAGGACGCCGAAGGTCAAAGGACGTTGGTATAGAGTATCTGCAGACCGACACAACTTTAAATCCAGGGGTAAGTGGTGGCCCCATGATTAATATTTGTGGTGAAGTTGTTGGAATTAATACTGCAGGCCTATCCGGTTTAGGGCTTGGCATTTCTTCTGATTCAATTAAACAAAAATGGCTTGAAATGGCTACGGCGGAGGATCCTTTGGCTGATGTGCAGAAGATAGACTTTAAGCCTGATGAAAGCCCCTTAGAAGCGGTTAGAGCGTTCTATAATTACCTCAAGGCACGTAAACTAGAGAAAGCGTTTGACCTATTGTCTGACAATTTCAGGAAAGGCTTCGATTTTGACTATTGGAAGCAAGGATATGAGCCCCTTCTTGATACTAGTGTTATTAAAATTGAAGACGACCCAGAAGTTGAAAGCCGAGTAATCATCAAACTCTCTACCAAGGATTTTGTTGACGAGGAAATCGTTTATAAATACTTTGAGGGATACTGGGATGTTCAAGAGGTGGATGATCGTTGGCTCCTGTGGGATCCAGAGATAGAAGAAGTAGATCCAGATTTTCTTTGGTTCTATGAATAAGAGTTATGAAGATAAAACATGAGGCAGCTTCAGTGATTCGTTTTCTTGATATATATAACGAATTAAACAAAACGAACATCGGTTTTGTAAGACCAGGAGATCCTCACAAAAAAGAGCCTGATTGTATCTGCAGTGAAAATGTTGCGATTGAGCTAGTAGGTGCTTATGATAACCAATACCAGGCTAGTAAATTATGGAATGAGGCTCGTGGGAAAAAACAAAGTAAACCTCCAGAGTTATTGTTGTCTACTTTTGATAATTTAGAAGAAACTATTGCAAATAAGTTAGAAAAACTTAACCTTAATAAATACAGTGGGTTCGAAGGTCGATTGTTTCTACTATGCAACTTGCACAGTCCATTGCTTACCGATACTGAGGTCGCTACTTTTGATGCTAATTATGTTCTCTTCAAAAGAGATAATCATTTTGAAAGATATTTTGATGAAATTTGGATTACTTGGCAACCCTCCAACAATAGCAATTGGAGTATTAAACAGCTTGAGTAGCCAAAAGATATATGTTTCTGTATCTTAATGACCACTCCTACTATGATGATCTATACGACCTCCATACTATCGAGGAATGTTTGGATTGGTACTGGAGTTTACGTAAGGGGATGGAGCAACATCGGGAGGAGTTAAAGACTAAAGAACCTGATACTGATTTCGACAAAGAAGTGCACAAGTGCTGTAGCTACACAGTTAACGTTATAAAAATCAATCGATATCGTCACAAAAAAGAACGTATTTCAGAATGGATGGAAGCTGATCGGAGGCGCCAAGAAAAAATTGATAACGCTACGCCTCCTGACGGGGTACGCTGCGACAAATGCGATTCTGCTACTAAAGTCATTGATAAAACTCTCCACGATGCCTACGACGATAATATGAGGGTGTCCTTTATTTTTGAGTGTTTGAAATGCCAGAAACGACAAATTTTCTATGAGGATGGCTCTCCTTGGGACTTCAAAAGACCCAAGTGCAAAGACTGCGATGTAGAGCTCAAGACCAAATACGAAGAAAAAGGAGAGAAGCTTACCACTATCACTTATTGCCCAAAATGTTCATTTAAAGAAGTTGATGTCATAGATTCTAAAAATAAGCGTATTGAGAGGGAAAAGGAAGAAGAAAGACAGCGCAAGATTTTGGAAGAGTACCGCTCTGAATTTTGCTTAAATGATGAGTCGGGACCGAAAGCCGTTGCCAGTCTGGATGGCATTGTAGCTCTATCCAAAAAATGGAAGGAGCAGGAGAAAAAGGAAAAAGATCCGATTTTTCAGAAAGCTAAGAAACTTAAAAAACTAAAACTCAATCAGCTTAAAGATCTGATTTCTAAAGCGATCGTTGATAATGGCTATACTGATCTTGAATTTAGCAAGCCGGAAATGGGTAAGTTTGTAATCGTTGAATTCAGTGCCACCGACAGCAAAGATGACCGAGAAGAATACGATAGCACTCATATGCTAAAGAAGGTCGTTAAATCTGCTCTAGAGAGTACTAACTGGCGTTTGATGAGTGAAGGTATCCATTATCGACTAGGAATCGTGTCAGGAAGATTAAAGGCTTATGAAAGAGAAGAAGATTTAATATCTCTGGTTAAATAAATTTACTTGTCAAAGCTCACGGTAGATAAGATCTGATCCGTAATCGCTTTGTTTTCCTCAGTCGGTGGCCATGTCGAAAAAGAGAGTGGTTTACCCTCTTTAATGATAAGGGTCTGGTATCTAGCCTTCGGTCCAACAACAAGCCCTTCAAAGCCCTTGTAATCGCCTACAGTGGCTTCTTTAATGGTATCAGGCTCTATCTCTTTCTTGATGAGCTCCAGACCGTCATCAGTTATGGTTCTGTTGGGCTGAAATACAACATAGAGCTGATAAGTGGGATTTTCGGCGGAACCGTCTTCAATATAAAAGTTAACCGCTATTTCACT